>DASZLP010000117.1:0-9267 GCA_035552355.1 Bryobacteraceae bacterium
TCTTTAACTAGTTAAACAACTAGATAAAAGAATACACCAAAACCGGCCACATGAGCCCACAAAAATGTTTTTTATCCAGTGAAGAGCCAAAGCCGAGAGTCGAGCGAAGCTCGACAGGGTTTTAGACGCCTGCCGAACTTACGCAAGCCGCTGACTTTACACCCCGTGGCGAAAGGATTGCTTGTGACATTCAGGGAGGCGGAGATGTCGTTCGGACTTTATCTGATTGGCTACATTGTCCTGATCGTCGGGCTCGCACTGGGCGCTCATCTGCTCCACGTTTCGCCGCAGTGGATCGGCGTCGGGGTCATCGTCCTCGTGGGCCTCGGGATCGTTCAGGGTGTGGCGAGCGCGCGCCGGCGCGATCCCTCATAGGTTGTTCACGTAAAATATGTAGACATTGTGGAAATCCCGGGGTAAACTGACGATATGCTGGTGTATAGTCTCCCGAACGCATGATTCCAGGCCGCAACTTCCCGCCTCGCAAGTCCAATCGCCGAGAAAACGTGAACGAATCGATACGCGCGAAAGAAGTGCGCGCCGTATTTCCTGACGGAACCGCCGAAGTCATGCCTACCGCCGCCGCTCTGCGGAAGGCGCAGGAATTGGGGCTCGATCTCGTCGTTGTGTCTCCTACGGCTGTGCCGCCGGTCGCGAAAGCAATCGACTACGGGCACTATCAGTATGAGATGAAGAAGAAGTCGCATGAAGCGAAGAAGAAGCAGCACGTGGTGCAGGTGAAGGAATTGAAGTTCCGCCCCAACACCGACGACCACGACTACGACTTCAAGAAGAATCATGCGATCCGGTTCCTGCAGGAAGGAAACCGCGTGAAGGCCGTGGTCCAGTTCCGGGGGCGCGAAATCGCCCACACCGATCTCGGCCGCAAACTGCTGAACCGCTTCGCCGAGGATCTGTTGGCGTATGGCGCAGTCGACGGATCGGCCCGCATGGAAGGCCGGAACGCGCACATCCTGATCAGCCCGGTAAAGGTGCAGCCACCGCAGGCGAAACCAGCGGCGAAGCCAACGCAGACCGAACCTCCGACCGTGCACTGAAATCGTGTTCGCCGGCGATCCTTGTCTCCGGATCGCGAATACCCTCACAGTGGCGTGATCTTTGCTCCAATGTCCCCGAAGCCTTGCTTCTCAATTTTCGCTTTGGAGACCAAATCATGAAAAGTTTCGTTCTTGCGTGTGGCGCCGGACTGCTCACCCTCGCCTCGATGAGCGCTCAGGAGTTTAACAAGTTTACCTTCGATTTCGGCGCCGGATTCACCACGGGGGTCGGCAACACGGGCCGCTTCCTCGATGAAGGCTGGAATATCCATGGCGGCTTCGGCTATAACTTCTCACCGTATGCCGGCGCCATGCTCAACGTTGGCGCGGATTCCCTGGATATCAACGACGCGACGCTCGGCAATATCGGCGTTCCCGGCGGCGACGTGCGCATTTTCCATGCGACCATCGATCCGATCCTGCATCTGACGCCCAAACGCAGGGTCGATTTCTACGTCACCGGCGGCGGCGGACTCTTCCACCGTTTCCAGGAATTCACCGCTCCCACTGTCGTGACAACCACGGCGTTTGTTCCATTCTTCGGCCTCTACCCGGTTTCATTCGGCGCGAACCAGGTTCTGGCGTCGTATTCGGTCAACAAGCCGGGCTATGACGTTGGAGCCGGCCTCGAATTCGGTGGCCTGAAGCGTGGAAAATTTTACGCCGAGGCGCGTTACGACCACATGTTCCTGAATAACGGCCACACCGATTTCGTGCCGGTGACGTTCGGCTTCCGCTGGTAGATCGCGCAGCCTGCTGCCAGTCAGTTCGACGCCGCGTAATAGCCCTTGCGGTAATTTGCGCGCAGAGGAACCGCGCTGGGCGGGACGGCGAGTGTCACCCGAACATGGTGGTACTTGCCGTCCCGCGAACCCCCGGTATAGTAGCCGAGCAGGTACTCGTTGCGAAGGTCGGTACCGATGCGGGCGCTGATGACCGGCAGATCGTTCAGATTATCCACTGGATATTCGCGGCCGCCGGTCTGGGCCGCCAGTTCTTCGAGCAGAGCCGGTCCTTTACGAGTCTCGGCCGGGCTTTTCGCATTGATGATCCTGTCGAATATGCCCATCGCGTAAAGCTGTACGTCGGATTCCACCAGCGCGCGCCGGATTTCGCGCTCCGTATGCCGGCTCCAGTTATCGCCGCCGTCGGAGATGATAACGATGGCCTTGCGGGAATGCCGCGCCTTTTTCATCTGCTTCATCGCGATGTCGATGGCGTCGAAAAGTGCGGTTCTCCCAAACGGTTTCATTCGTCCGATCCGGCTCGAGATGGCGCCTGAATCCCGCGTGAAAGGAATCGAGAGCTTCGCGCGGTCGTTGAACTCGACGAGGAAAAACTCGTCTTCCGTATCGGCCGTCTTGAAGAATTCGGCGACTGCTTCCGACGCTTTTTCCATCTTGTCGCGCATGCTGCCGCTGGCGTCGAAAAGCAGACCGATAGACAGAGGAGCGTCATCCTTCGCGAAATAAGAAATCTGCTGATCGGCGTTTTCATCCGACAGCCGGAAATTCTCGCGGCCGAGAGTAGTGACCGACGCGCCGTTCGCGGTCGTTACCCAGGTCGGAATGATCACCAGCGAAGCGTCGGTGCGCAGCACCGCCGTGGGCTCTGACCGGGCGGATGCGGACACGGTGAGACGCGGTGTGATGATCGCGGGGGTTTGCGCGAACGAGGTAAGTACGAAGAACACAGCCACTATTGCCGCCTTGGCCATTGGGAGATTTTACACCATTCGACGTCTGTAGGCGGCGGCGAAAACGAGCGCTCCCATACCGATCATCGTTGACGATAGGTATCAGCTCGCCGGCACGGTTTTTGAAGCGCGGTCCCGATCTTTCGGAAAGCGTGCCGGAATTCATCGGGCGGCGGGGGATGCCGCTTCGATAGCTTCAACGCGTTTCTTCGATTGTTCCTGTGCCGTCCGCAGCAGGAATTCGAGCGATGGCCGCGGGCGCGCGCGCAGAAAGATCTGGTAGGAAAACAACCCGCGCCAGATGTGAATCAGAAATTCGTTGATCTTCACGAGCATGCGGCTCAGCGCGTTCTCGCCCAGCGCGAGCGGCATCGGACCCGGCACACCCCTGCGCTCGACGATCTCGAATCCGGCCTGCGTCACAGCCCTCTCAAATGAGCTGAAGGTGAAGAGGCGCGTGTGCGTGAGGTCGAGAATCCCGCGCTTGCCGTAATTGAACTGACCAACGAACAGCATGAAACGCGTGACGGCAAATCCGACGTTGGCCGTGCTCAGCGTGACTTCGACGGATGGATTCGTGCTGAGCGCATTCCGCAATTCCTCGAGAAACCATTCGGGCCGGGCGAGGTGCTCGATCACGTCGAGCATCAGAACCGAGTCGTATTTCTCGTAATCGAGCGCCGGCAGCCCTGCGTTCAAATCGTGCAGATGGAACGACGAAAGATGCGCGTCGCCCAGCGGGAAGGCATCGATGCCATCCACCTCGCAGCTCTTTTGGCGAATCAGATACTCGCCGAGATAACCGCCGGAGCATCCCACGTCGAGCACGCGCGAACCGGGGCGTAGGCGCTCAAACGCCAGCGTGTGCGGACTCGTATAAGTGAACTTCGGCACGTATGGCTGCGTATCGGCCGGCGCGCAGTCGAACTTGCGATCGTAAAACAAGCCCGCGCTCTGCAGCCGCGCCTTGATGACCGCCCCCACCACGTTCGCCGCGTATTTCATCCCGTTCACGTAGCAGATCTCGTCGCCGTAGTAAGTCGGGATCGGCAGCTCTTCAATTCGGAGTCCCGCCGTGACGAGCTGAATGATGATCTCGGTATCGAAGTGAAAATCGTTGGAGTTGCGGTCGAAAGGAATCGCCGCCAGCGCGTGCGTCGAATAGATCCGGTATCCGGAATGAAACTCGCTGAGATTCGTGCGCAGCAGTTTGTTTTCGATGGCGGTGAGGATCCGGTTCCCCACGAACTTGTAGAGCGGCATGCCGCCCTGGCGCGCGCCCGATGGCGTCATCATGCGCGAGCCGAACAGCGCGTCCGCTTCACCCTTCCGCAGCGGCTCGAGCAATGTGGGAAGACACTCGGGCGCGTACTGGCCATCGCCGTGAATCAGCGCGACGAAATCGTAGCCGTGCTCCAGCGCATAGTGATAACCGAGTTTCTGATTCCCTCCGTAGCCCTGATTCTTCGGATTGAAAAGCACGACGATCGGAAAAGCCAGCGAAGGATCCTGGCTGACGGCGTGACCCTTCTCGAATGTCGCGTCCGCCGAAGAATCGTCGATGATCAGGATGTCGACATCATAGTCGTTGCGGAGCTCGGCGGGAATCCGCTGCACCACTTTGCGGATCGTCTTCTCCGCGTTGTAGGCAACGATGAAGACGAGAACCCGGGGTCTTTTCCGCGGCGTCATCGTGTGATGCGGACCTCAGCCGGTGCGCTTCGAATCGAGCCCACGAGGATCTCGACCTCCAGATCTCCATCGGGAACCTCGGCCGGGACTTCGATGTTCACCTGGCGCGGCGCGTCGGAAATTCCGGGGCTCACAAAATCTACCGGCAGCGCTTCTCCACCCAACACGGCGCGCACGTTCGCGCGATCGGCATTTTCCGGAAGTCCTTCGACCCACGCCGTCAATACCGAGCCGCGGCTCAGATCGAGAACACCCGGCTTCCAGGAAGTGCCGTCCCTCAGGCCCGAGATGCCAGGCTTCGATGCCGTGAGAGGCACGTCCACCGCGATTCTCTTCGGATTCGAAACGCCGCTGCCCAGCCGCACACTTACATCATGCCAGCCAGGCTCCAGTCCCGGCGGCAGCTTAAACTTGGCGCGCCATACGCCGGTTTCCGACTTTGACACGTGGATGGGCAGGACGCCGAACTCCCCCACCTGCGGTTTCACGTGGTCGCCCATCAATTCGAAGACCGGCGGGCGGAAGGATGCCAGCACGTATTCGTCGTACCGCGACTGGAAATTGATGCCGAAGTTCGTGTGATGCACGGCGTCAAGAAGCTCGGCGGCTTCAGCTTTGACGACGGGCTCCGGTTCCCAGGCGCGGAAGCACGCGATACAGGCGCCGTTGGGGAGCGTCGCGCGATGCTCGACGCGCGCGAATCCGGCGGTCCGGCACATCGCCATCAGGCAAGGCAGGCTGGGGCCGCACCAGTTATCCGTCTGCCCGCCGAACTCTTCGTTCTCGTAGAACTCCATCACGGGGTGGTTCTCGACGTTTTCTCCCGGGCGGTGTTCTTCGCGGAGGATAAACGAATCGACCACCGCCAGGTCCCGTGTGATCGCGCAAACGCGCTCCAGCGCCAGCAGCGGATGCTTCAGGTGATACAGCACGCCCATGAACAGGACGATATCGAAGCGGCCGACGGTAGCGGGCGTCAGCTCGTAGACATCCATCTGCCGGTATTCGGCGCGGGAGTTCATGGCGGCGTGGATCTGATGGAAGCGCGGATTATCCCAGCAATCGACGGCCACCACGTCGGCCCCGCGGCGTTCCATCTCGAACGTGTACCAGCCGTCCCACGCGCCGATGTCGAGCACGCGCGCGCCGCGCAGGTCCTCGGGAATGGGGAATTGTTCAAGGCGTTTGCGGAGGCCATCGACGGTACAAACGCCGTCGATGTGGCGTCCGCCGGGAAGGTCGAAGCTATGCCACCACCCTTTGGCCTCGAATTCCCGCTTCCAGCCCCGGACGTACGAGAATGTCCCCCGCTCCATCGATCTTCAGAATACAGGAAGGGGCTGACAATGCGGGGGTTAGTCCCGGCCCATCGCCAGCCACGCAGCGACAGGAATTACGAAAAGCAACACCGCCATCCCGATCGCGAGCAGGCCGTGGGCCGGAGCCAATGGATGTGTCGCGACCCATCTCAATGCCGATTGAAACGACGTGGATGTCGCGCCGAAACACGCTCCCACGAAGCCCGCGCCCGCAGCGAAGGCGATCACCTGCACGGCCGTGATGGGGCTACACGCCGTCTCGGCCGCTTCCCGCCGCGCGCGAAGCTGGGCCAGCCACCAAACCCGGCCGGAATCCGGAATCACGGCTTCGGCTCGAGTCTCGTCGCGCAGCGTCTCGACCGCGCTGACCGCGGCGGCGACGTCCGCGCAGACCCCGCACGTTGCGATGTGCGCGCGCAGCTCGGCATCGAGTTGCCGGGGCCGGCGTCCCTGCAGCGCAGCCGTCAGCGTCTCGGATTCAAACTCGCACTCTGCCGGCATCACGATTTCACCCCAAGCAGCGCGGCCAGGCGGCGGCGCGCGCGGAACAACAGCGGCTTCATGCTGGCCGGCTTCAGCCCGAGAATCTTTGCGATCTCGCGATGCGAAGCGCCCTCCGCGTAAGCGAGCCACAACATCGCTCTCTCCCGCGGCTTGAGAAGCCCCATCGCCTGGCTGAGAAATGCCCTCCGAAGCTCCGGTGTTTCTCTCCGCGAATTTTCTGCGCCGTCGGCCGGCATGCGCTCGATGCTGTCGCCACCGAGCCAGGCAGCGGGTCGCAACAAACTTCGGCGGCGGGCATCGCGCGCCAGATTGGTCGCGATCCGATACAAAGAATTTCGCCGGTGCGTTTCGTCGTCGTGGTCGGCGGCGGCGCGCAGAAAACGGTAGAAAGTCTCCTGCAGCAGATCGTCCGCGCTGTTGCGATTGCCGGTGAGACGCACCAGATAAGCCCAGACGCCACGCGCGTTGCGGTCGTAGAACGCGCGGAACGCCTCCTCATCCATCACGAATTCCGCGGCCGCATCCTGAATCGCTTCGAGGCGGCTGATATCGGCAAGAGTCACGCCTGTCCCAGTCCTTCGGTGTGCGGCGACGAGGGCCGCTCGATGAGTCCCATGCGATCTGAAATCAGGAACGAGATGCCGGCGGAGACCAGAAATCCGATGCCCACCGCCACGGCAAGCACTCCAAAGCCGTGGATTGGTTCCGCGACTTCGCTGGCTACGCGGCCGCTGATCGCCCCGAGACCGATACCCGCCGACAGTATCACGACTCCCACCTGCACCGACCAGAGAATTCTTCCGAGCGGCGCCGCGACGCTCTTCGGATCCGCATCCAGCCGGATGGGCGACGACTCCAGAAACTTTGCGCCGGCGGGCGACTGAATGTAGCTGAGCAGTTCGTCGCTTCCGGTAAACCGATCGAGCAGTTTGGTGTGTACGTCAGTCTGGATACGCGTCAGACGATTCCAGCGGCGGTAATCGACGATCGTGCGGATCAGCCAGATCAACAATCCGATGCCCATCGCAAAAGCGGTCAGGGCGCCGAACCCGTCCAGAGTCTCACGCCAGAGCGCGCGCTCGCGGGTGTCGGGGTCGTCCCGATATTGATTGACGGCTTCAATGTAAAATCCGGGATTCCGTGCCACTTCCGGATGCCTGTGGAGGAAATCCGCCAGCGCCGGATACGGGGCCATGAACGTTTCATCGCTCAGCAAACCGACATCGAGCCCGAGTACGGCCTTGACCGACGGCGGATAGCGTGACAGAAGTTCGGAGATCTCGCCGCGCGTGCGTTGCGCATCCGGTTGCTCGACGACCGGCGGAGGAGTCGCGGGCCTCTGAGCCCAGCCGGTTGCAGGGAGAAGCCACAGGAACAACCCCAGAGCGAGCCCAGGCCGCGAACCGTTTTTCAGCATCGTGCCAGAGACTACGCGCGTGCGCGAAAAAGGTTAACCCGGAAATCTCACAACATCCAGGAGAGCAGGCGCCTGCGCCACGACGTAAACCCAACGGTGTCTGTGCTCTGTGGCGCGGACACTTCTGTCCGCCGCGCCCGTTTATCCCCTTCAGGGGTGCCGCTCGGCATTCGAGCCGGCGCTTGCTACTCGGATTTACGCTTGCGCCGGGCGAAGCCCAGGCCGATGAGGGCGATGCCGATCAGTCCGAAGGTCGCCGGTTCCGGAGTCGGATTCAGGCCGCCGCCAACACTCTGCGTGACGTTCAGTTCCTGAATCTTGAAATAGTCAGCCGTGTTGTCGGCGGGGGACGTCGTCGTGCCGGTATAAGCGCCGACCAGAAGGCTCGTGACATCGCTTCCTGTGAGGGTGTCGGTCAGCGAGTTTGCGCCGATTCCGCTGCCGCTGCCCTGGCCTGTTGGGCATGCATGCTGGTTAGCCGCGCCTTCGTTTGTATCTCCGCAAAACACATAGGTGGCCCCCGCGGGAATGGCTGTCAGCGTCGAGGGGTTGGTCCAGTAGGAAATATCCATGTCGATCGACGACGCCGTCGTGCCGAAATTCGCCAGCACGATCGAGTTCAGGTTGACCGCGGTGCTGAACTGGAAAAGGATGAATTCGTAGCTGCCGCTGTTGTCAATCTGGTGCTGCGGCGCGTTGCCCGGGCAGTTGGAGCCATCGGCGGCGCTGCAAACGCCGAGCCCGTAGCCGGAATACGATCCAATGGTGGGAGTGCCCGAGAAAGTCGAGGTGCTTTTAGTTGCCGTGGCGTAAGCAGTCGCCGTGACAGTTATGCCATTGAGGGTGTATTCGAGAGGCGATGAATTGCCGATATTGTCGTTGTTGAACTTGCCATTCGCGCCGGCGCCGCTTGTGAAGTCAAATGCTGTCGTCGAGGCAATGGCCGGTATCGCCGAAATGCCCAAAGCTCCCAGTAAAAATATTATTGCGGAACGCTTCATTAAAAAAATTTCCTCCGGGAAATTCCACCGCCTGTAGCGCGGCGGCTCAATGTTAAATGTAGCCTGAATTCATCGTGGAAGTGGCTGTTTTATGGGGTCGTACTTGCGAAGCGGTTCCAGTACTGGCAGTCACATACATCGGCATAACAGGCTTACGATTACGCTGATATTCATGGATTTTCCACAATGCGGCCATCCCTCATATGGATGATCCTGTGGCCAAAGCTGGCGGCTTCACTGTTGTGAGTGATCATCAGAATCGTCTGATGAAGACGCTCATTCAAATCTTTAAGGACATTCAGGACGGCGAGCGAGTTGGCCGAATCAAGGTTCCCGGTAGGCTCGTCGGCGAGCAGAATCGTGGGTTTCGTGGCCAGCGCACGGGCAATAGCGACACGCTGCTGCTCGCCGCCGGACATTTCGCTCGGCTTATGGTCGAGCCTTTTATCGATACCGAGCAACTCGAGAATGGCCACGAGCGGGGAGTCGAAGCGGTCCGCCGGCAGACCGGCGATAAAACGAGCGGTCCTGATATTGTCGCGTGCCGTCAGATTGGGAAGCAGATTGAACTTCTGGAAAA
>DASZLP010000118.1:0-3840 GCA_035552355.1 Bryobacteraceae bacterium
GAGCAGGCGTTCCGGCGCGTCGTCAGCCCGGCGATCCGATTTCAGGACCGCTACAGTCTGCTCCAGGGAATCGACGACCTGATGGCCCACACCACGGCATCAATGCGATTCATGCCGGGAATCGGACTCGCGCGCACGGGCGCCGTCACGCAATGCCACGGAACGGTGCTCTCGGACTGGAGCGCGACGAACAAAGATGCGAAAGAAGTGATGGCGGGTACAAGTGTGTTCACCTTCGGGCCGGATGGAAAGATTGCCGCAATAACAAGCCTCAGCAGATAAAGCCCGCCGGATCGCATCCATTTCCGGCCTTTGCTCTCATCCGAATACGCTTTTGTGGTCGCTGAAATGCGGAGAAAACGACGAAGGAGTTTTCCCTCATGATTCATGTGCACGTGCCGGAATCCCTTTTCATGATTGGCATGGTACTGGGGGTCGCGATTGCGCCGATGGTGATTCTGGGTACGTTATTCCTGATTGTCAGAGCAATGCTGGGTGTGTAGCTTGATTTCACGCTGCCGCGTTTTTGCCAGGATATGGCCAGTGTGTGAATGATTCGCCAACCCTCCGGGAACCTCCTGTAAGCCTCCGTCGCATTCCATTTCATGGATCCTTGTTGCTGCCGTAGCTGTAGAACTGAAACGTGGCGGGACTCCCTCATCCGGCAGCGGCTGTTTCATCCCTGCACCGGCGGCCGCTGGAAGCGAGCTCGGGCGGCGTCACGCGGCATCGAGAGAACCAGGGCGGCCGACACAAACAGCGCCAATCCGGCGACCGCGAGTCCTCCATAAATTCCGCGGCTGCCGCTGGCCGCGGCGCCCACGATCGATGGACCCACGAAGCCTCCGAGATTGCCCACTGAGTTGACGAGGGCGATTCCCGAAGCGGCGGAGAATCCGGAGAGAAAGCGGCTGGGTATCGAGAAGAACGGTCCGAAGAATCCGTAGAGTCCCATGGCCGCAAGCGACCAGAGAGCGACCGAAAGCGTCAGGGATTGCGCGGCTCCGAGCAGGATCAAGGCAACGCCGCCGATCGCGAGCGGGATGCCGCTATGGAATCGCCGCTCCATTTTCCGGTCGGAATGGCGCGAAACGAGAACCATCGCGACAAGGCCCGCGAAATGTGGGATGGTTATGAGAACCCCAAGCGCCGTATTGGAAGTACCCGCCGACAGCGCCTTCAGGGCCTGGGGCATATAAAAGGTCATCCCATAGAGCCCGACATCGAAACCGAAGAGGACCCCGGCGAGTTGCCATAAGCGCGGGTTGGCCATCACGCGTAAAGCGGGCATGGCGTGTCCAGCAGATTTCTCGTGTTCTTCACGCGCCAGCTCGCCATTGAGCCAGGCTCTTTCGTCCGGTGCGAGGAAACGCGCGTCGGCCGGGCGGCTGGGAAGCAGAAGGAGAGTCACGAACCCGCAGACGATCGCGGGGAGCCCTTCAACAATCAGCAGCCATCGCCAGCTTGCGATACCGGCCCAGTGCGCGTGATCGAGAACGAAGCCGGATACGGGCGAACCCAGCACGCTGGCTACCGGCAGCGCCATCCCGAAGAGCGCGATGACGCGCGCCTGTTCACGTTGCGGGAACCAGTAAGTCAGATACAGGATGATACCGGGGAAAAAGCCGGCTTCGGCAATTCCGAGGAGAAAGCGCGCGGCATAGAGCTGCGGCAGGCTGCGGACCGCGCCGGTCGCCATCGCGACCAGCCCCCATGAGATCAGGATGCGGGCGATCCAGACACGCGCCCCAACTCTGTGCAGGATGAGGTTGCTCGGGATTTCGAAAAGGAAATAACCCCAGAAGAATATTCCGGCGGCGAATCCGAATTGCGCGCTCGAAATGCCGAGCGCGGCGTTCATGGTCAGAGATGCGAAACCGATGTTGGTGCGGTCGAGGTAGGCGACGAAATAGAGCACCAGCAGAAACGGAATGAGTCGCCACTTCAGTTTGCGGAGAGTCTGCGCTTCGAGCTCGTTGTGAGCGGCGGCCGCGGCGGGCATGAGGGCTACTATACTCTCACGGGGCTTGAGATCATTCCGCGCGGCCATTCGCACGTTCAAAGGGACTTCGGGTCCACAGAATCGATTCCGTCGTAGCGGGCGAAGTAACCAGTGTTGAACGTGAGAATCTGAGCGATCCCATGCGCCTTCAATCCGGCTTCGACTTCGGGTTTGAGGTCCAGGGTGATCAAGCGCTGCGACAGCCCCGCCTTATCGCAAACAGAGCGCCGCTACCGAACGAAATCCCGGGCCGCCCCGCCATTCCACCGGACCCGCAACTTCCGCGAAAGCGAACCGCTCCACGAACAATCGCGTCCCCGTCGCGGCCACCATGCGGATCAGCGCGCCGCCTGCGCAGGCATGAGGTCCGAAGCCGAGCGCAAGATGCGACACTTCACGGCGCGCCGGATAAAACCGGCCGGCATCGGCAAACTGCTCGGGATCGCGGTTCGCCGAGGCCAGCCTCAGCACGAGGCGATCGCCTTCCGAAAATTGCCGTCCGCAAAGCATCAGCGGCGCCGGGACGTAGCGAAACACCATCTGCGGCAAACACGCGTAACGGAGAATTTCTTCCACCGCTTTCGGAATTTGTTCCGGCTGTTCGCGAAGCTCCGCAAGCTCGGCCGGATGCCGAAGCAGCGCCAGCCAGCCATTGGCCAGCAGGCAAGAGGTCGTCCGTGCAAGGGCGACGAACGTCGAGGCGGCCATGGGAATCGCCGCACCCGCGAAATACTTCTCCAGTTCCGCGTCGGCCCGGGTGGCCGCGACGCGCAGGTCCTCATCGAACGGCTCCGCCGCCGCGCGCGAAACGGTCTTCGCCAACTCGAGCAAACGTTCGCGGTGCGCCTGTTTCGCCCCGGTAACGATCTCAGCCGCCCCGGCGCATAACGGCTCGACGAACTCACCGACCAGATCGATCGGACCACCCGCGCGCAGTTCGTGCGCCGCGCGTTCGATCAGCGCCTGCCAGCGGAGAAGATTTGCCGGCGAAAACGCCTCCAGCACGCGCGCGCGCAAATCGCGCAGAGCCGCCTCGTCCGGCACTTTCACGTTCTTCGATTTCTTCGCGGATACAGGCCGCAACGCAGGCTCGCGCAAAGCCGCGAGCACATCCGCATATCGGCTGAACACCCACATGCCGCGATCGGAATCGAATTCGATTTTGCGCGGAGCCGGCGGGAACAGCGCGTCTTCCATGGGCGATTCAGCCCGCGGCGGTGGCGCTCTCGACGGCCAGCGCCTGATCGAGATCCCAGATCAGGTCGTCGAGATCCTCGATGCCGACCGACAACCGCACCAGATCGGGCGTAATCCCGGCGGCTTTCTGCTCGTCTTCGGAAAGCTGCTGGTGCGTCGTCGATGCCGGATGAATGACCAGACTCTTCGCGTCGCCGATATTCGCGAGGTGAGAAAAGAGCTTCAGCCGATCGACGAACCTGCTCCCCGCATCCTTGCCGCCGCGAATTCCGAAGGTCAAAACCGCGCCGGACCCGTCAGGCAGATACTCCGCGGCGAGCCTATAGTATTTGCTCGACGCGAGGCCGGGATAATTCACCCAGCCGATGCGCGAGTCTTTCACCAGCCACTCGGCGACGCGGAGCGTGTTCTCGCAGTGCCGCTTCATCCGCAGCCCCAGCGTCTCGATGCCCTGCAGAAACAAAAACGAATTGAACGGACTCAGGCTGCTGCCGAAGTCCCGCAGCCCGTCGACGCGGGCTTTGATGATGAAGGCGATCGGGCCGAAGATCTCGCTGAAATTCATTCCGTGATAGCCGGGACTCGGCTGATTGATCTGCGGGAAGTGGCCCTTCGTCCAGTCGAATTTGCCGCTGTCGACG
>DASZLP010000119.1:0-10235 GCA_035552355.1 Bryobacteraceae bacterium
CTGGTCGAGCGCTGGAATGTGTCGCGCGATTACAGCGGCAAGCCCGCCGGCAAGCCCACGTGGGACAGCATCGATCTCTCCGGCTACCTGAGGACGAAGAACGGCGGCAACCGAGGCTTGTTCCTGCTGCAGATCCGCGAGGATATTCCGCGCCCGCAATTCGTTCAGCCCGCTAACGATGACGACGGCGACGGAGGCTCCATGTATGGCAGCACGCAGGACAACCGGCTGATCCTCGTCACCGACCTTGGCATGATCGTCAAACGCAACAAAGACGGCAGCCAGGAAGTGTTCGTCCAGTCGATCCACACTGGCGTTCCGGTCGACGGCACGCGCGTGAGCCTGCTCGGCCAGAACGGCGAGCCGGTCGCCTCCACCACGACCGACGTGACCGGGCACGCCACGCTTCCGAAATTCGCCCGCGAATGGAAGCGCGAGAAGTTGCCGGAAACGATTCTGGTCGAAAAGGGCGACGACTTTTCGTTTCTTCCCCTGCGCTCGAACGGCCGCGATCTGGATGTCTCCCGTTTCGATGTCGGCGGCGCGATCAGCGCGAAATCCGCTCAGGAGCTGTCGGCGTACCTCTTCTCCGACCGCGGCATCTACCGGCCGGGAGAAACCGCGCACCTCGAAGCTGTTGTCCGCACCGGCGACTGGCAGGCTTCGCTCGCCGGCTTGCCCGTGAAATTCGAGATTTCCGATTCGCGCGGCGCCGTTGTCAGCAGGAACGAATTGAAGCTTTCTCCCGCGGCCTTCGAGTCGATCGACTTTGCGAGCACTCCGGAAGCGCCCACGGGAACTTACCAGGCAATGCTCTACCTCGTCAAAGACCCGAAGCGCGACGAGCTGCTGGGCTCGACCTCTTTCCGCGTGCAGGAATTCGAGCCGGATCGCATGAAAGTGCGGCTCGATCTTTCCGACAAGACTGCGGGCGCATGGCTGCGTCCGTCGGAAGTGAAAGGCCGCGTCACCGCCTCTCTGCTCTCCGGCGAGCCCGCGGTCAACCGGCGCGCGGAAGGCGAAGTCAGCCTCGTCGCTGCGCTGCCTGCCTTCAGCCGTTATCCCGATTACCGCTTCCAGGTCGCGGAATTCCAGAACGAGCCTTACCGCGAAAACCTCGCCCAACAGACGACCGACGACAAGGGGAACGCCACCCTGACGATCGACCTCGACCGCTTCACCGGCAAGGCCTACCGGCTCAGCATGCTCGCGCGCATTTACGAAGCCGGCGGAGGCCGCAACGTCGCCGCGCAGAGTTCGGTCATTGTCTCCGATTCGCCGTGGCTCGTCGGCATCAAGCCGGATGGCGACATGTCGTTCGTCCGCCGCGACACTGCGCGCTCTGCCCACTGGATCGCCGTGAATCAGCAGCTCGACCCCATGGCCGCGGAAAACCTGACGCTCGAATGGGTGCAGCGCAAGTACGTTTCGGTACTCACCGAGCAGCCGAACAAGACATACAAATACGTCTCGCGCCTGAAGGAAATCGTCCGCGACACCCGCAAAATCAGCATCCCGCGGGGTGGCATGAACATTCCACTGCGCACCGCCGAGCCGGGCGACTTCGTGTTCGTGCTGCGCGATTCCTCCGGCGCGGAGGTCAACAAGCTCACCTGGAGCGTGGCCGGCGATGCCAACCTCTCCCGCTCGCTCGATCGTAACGCCGAGCTCGAAATCCAGCTCAACAAGAAGGACTACGCGGCGGGCGAGACCATCGACATCGCTATCCGCGCGCCCTACATCGGCGCGGGCCTCATCACCATCGAGCGCGACAAAGTGTACGCGCATCGCTGGTTTAAGAGCTCCACCACCAGCTCCGTTCAGCACATCCAGGTGCCGAATGACTTCGAGGGCAGCGGCTATGTTTCCGTGCAGTTCGTGCGCGATCCTTCTTCGGATGAAATCTTCCTGAGTCCGCTCTCGTGGGGCGTCGCGCCATTCGCCGGAAATCTCGCCGCGCGCACCGAGCCCCTGACCCTCAGCGCGCCGCGCCAGGTGAAGCCCGGCAACACGCTGACCATGCACGTCACGCCCGGTTCGGCGTCGCGCGTTGCCGTGATCGCGGTCGATGAGGGTATTCTCCAGGTCGCGCGCTACCGCGATCCGGATCCCGTCGGCTACTTCTTCCAGAAGCGGATGCTCGAAGTCAACACCTCGCAGATCCTCGATCTCATCCTGCCCGAGTTCCGCAAGTTTCTGGCACTCGCCGCGCCGGGCGGAGATGCCGACGGAGGCTACGCGCGCCACCTGAATCCGTTCCAGCGCAAACGCAAACCGCCGGTGGCGTGGTGGTCGGGCATCGTCGATGTCGGTCCGGCGGGCCGTGACTTCCGCTACGTTGTGCCCGACTATTTCAACGGCAAGGTGCGGATCATCGCCATCGCGGTTAGTCCCGCGCGCATCGGCGTGCAGGAATCGGGCACTGAAGTGAAAGGCGACTTCCTCCTCACTCCCAACGTGCCGGCGGTCGTGGGCCCCGGCGACGAGTTCATCATCACCAGCGGCGTTTACGACAACACGACCGGCAAAGGACCGATCCACATCGAAGCACAGCACGGACCTGAGCTCACCGCCGTCGGTCCCGCCGTAGTCGATATAGACCCGAGCGGAAAGAAAGAGGTCACCGCGGAATTCCGTTTCCGCGCGAACCCGGTGCCTGGTTCGGCTTCGATACGCATTTCGGCGCGCCGCGGCGCCGCACTGGCGCGAACTGAAGAAAGCGTCGGCATTCGCCCGCCGGTTCCGTTCCGCACGCAACTGACTCTTGGGCGCACCGACGCCGCCAGCACGCCGCTGGCCGTGACGCGCAACCTCTACCCCAATCTGCGCAAAGTCGAAGCGGCCGTTTCCACCGTGCCGCTCGTCTGGGGACAGGGGCTCATCCTCTGGCTGGGGGATTATCCCTACCTCTGCACCGAGCAGCTCGCGAGCAAAGGCGTCGGGGTGATGCTGTCGGTCGCGCGGCCCGAATTCGGAATCCAGAAACCGACACAATCGCTTTCGAGCGTCATCTCCGCCATCGGGGCGCGGCAGAACGAGCAGGGGGGACTCGGGCTCTGGGAGTCCGTCCCCGAAACAGCCGAATTCCCCACCATCTACGCGGCCCAGTTCCTCATCGAAGCGAAGGACCATGGCCAGCGCGTGCCTCCTGAGCTGCTCGACCGTCTCAACGACTGGATGCAGCGCTTCGCGTCTTCGCCCGCGCCGACGCTCGATGGCGGACGCGATCGCGCCTACGCCATCTACCTGCTCGCGCGCCAGGGATTGAAGCCCGCGCCCGCGATATCCAACGTCGAGCAGGAGCTTTCGAAGCGCTACACGAAGGACTGGCCGACGGACCTCGCCGCCGCCTATCTCGCAGCGACTTATCGCCTGCTGCAGCGCAATGATGACGCGGAGCGCATCGTTGCGAAAGTCCCGTGGGCAGAGACGAAGACCGCATGGACCGGCTTCGACTACTACGGCCCGAACGTTCACAACGCGGTGCTTCTCTATCTCGAAGCGAAGCACTTTCCCAACCGGCTGGCGAGCGTGCCGCGCGCGGTGCTCGATGACATGGCCAAAGCATCGGGCGGCCGCGGCCTCAGCTCTCTCGATGCCGCCAGCATCCTGATGGCCCTCGACGCTTATGCAAAATCCGCGGCCGCCGGAACGAAGCTCGGCATCGCCGAGGTCGGCCGCGATGGACAACTGCGCCAGCTCACACTGCCGATGGGATCCATGCCGCGCGTCGCCGTCTCCGAAAACGCCGCGCGCCTTTCGCTCAGCAAAGACGGGCCGCTGCCCGAGTACTACAGTCTGAATGAGTCGGGCTTCGACCGCGATCCGCCGACCAGCGCCATGCAGCAGGGGCTCGAAATCCTGCACGATTTCGTCGATGCAGGAGGCAATCCGATCCAGCGCGTTCGTTCGGGCGACGAGTTCTTCGTACGGACACGCTTCCGCACTTTGAGCCGCGACTACGTGTCTGTCGCGGTAGTCGACATGCTGCCCGGCGGCGTCGAGCCGGTGATCGAGCTGCGGCCGCCGGCGGACTCGACAACTGCCGCTGCCGACCCAGCATCTAAAGGAGGCAGCGGCGTTGCCGGACTCCCGATCGGTGTTGCCGACAAGACGACCTGGCGTCCGCAATTTGCAGATGTGCGCGACGATCGCGTGGTGTTGTATGGCGCGGCGACGAAGCAAACGGCGACGTTCACCTATCGCGTGCGGGCCACCAACCCAGGCACATTCCTGACGCCACCCGCATTCGCCGAGGGAATGTACGACCGCGCTATCGCCGGTCAAAGTGCCGCCGGCAAACTCGAGGTGACGAAGCCATGAAGCGTTTGATAGTGGCCGCACTGGTGGTTCTCCTTGTCGTTCGTTTCTATCCACACGCGCCGCTCTCGGAGCGCGTGCGCGTCTCGACATCACTCTGGTCCGCCGACGGTCAACTCCTGCGCGTCACCCTCGCGTCGGACGACAACTACCGCCTCTGGACGCCGCTCTCCCAAATCTCCGCGCGGCTCGTCGACGCCTTCCTTCTCAAAGAAGACCGCCGCTTCTACTGGCATCCAGGCGTCAACCCCGTCGCACTCGCGCGCGCCGCATTCCTCACGTGGCGCGGAGCAGGCCACCAGGGCGGATCCACTATCACCATGCAGGTCGCGCGCCGCCTCTACGGACTCAAAACCCGCACGCCATCGGGCAAACTCAAGCAGGCCGCCGCCGCGCTTTGGCTCGAAGCGCGCTATTCGAAAAGGGAAATCCTCGAAGCGTACCTCAATGTCGTCCCGTTCGGCGGCAACATCGAAGGCGTCGGCGCCGCCAGCCGCATCTACTTCGGCAAACCGGCCGCCGAAATCAGCCTCGGTGAAGCGCTGACGCTGGCCGTGATTCCGCAGCGGCCCGCCGCCCGCGCGGGCCGCGGTGCACAGGACGCCGAACTTCTCAAAGCCCGCGCGCGTCTCGGCGCGATGTGGCTGCGGCGCGGGAAGGCTTCCGATGTCGATCGCCGCCAGATCGGCCTCGACATCGTCGCGCGCCAGCAGTATTCGCTGCCTCACCTTGCCCCACACTTCACCGACACCCTGCTGGCGAGCACAGCCGGACATCCCGCGCGCATCGACACCACGCTCGATGCGTCGATGCAGGCCATCGTCGAGCGCCAGGTCAATCGCTACATCAGCGAGACCGGCGAGCGTGGCATCCGCAACGCTTCGGTGCTCGTCGCCGATCCGCGTGACATGTCGACCAAAGCGTGGATCGGCTCGGCGGACTTCCACGACGAATCCATCGACGGCCAGGTCAACGGCGTCCTCGCTAAACGCTCGCCCGGCTCGACGCTCAAGCCATTCATCTACGCGCTCGCGCTCGACCAGGGAGTGCTGCATCCGCGCACGATGCTGCGAGACGCGCCCACCTCCTTCGGCCCCTTCACGCCGGAAAACTTCGACGGACGCTTCCTCGGCCCGATCGCCGCCGAAGACGCGCTCATCCGCAGCCGCAACGTGCCGGCGATGTGGGTCGCGGCCCAGCTTCACGAGCCCAGCCTCTATCAGTTCCTGAAACTCGCCGGCATCAGCCGCATGGATTCCGAAGACCACTACGGGCTCGCCCTCGTTCTTGGAGGCGGCGAGGTCACGATGATGGAACTCGCCGGCCTTTACGCCATGCTGCCGAACGACGGCGTGCTGCGCCCGTTTCGAACGCAGCGCACACAGAAGCCCTCCGAAGGCGTGCGGCTGCTCAGTCCCGAAGCCGCGTTCATCACCATGGAGATGCTCCGCCGCAACCCGCGCGTGGATGAAGACGGCACCATTTCCGTTCGCACGCGATGGCCGGTCGCATGGAAGACCGGCACATCGTGGGCATTTCGCGACGCGTGGACCGCCGGCATCGCCGGACCCTACGTGGTCGTCGTCTGGATCGGCAACTTCGACGGCCAGGGCAATCCCGGCTTCATCGGCGCCGACGCCGCCGCGCCGCTGTTCTTCCGCATCGTCGACGCCCTGAATCTCGCGCGCGCCGCCGAACCCGTTCCTCCTCTCGTCGCGCCGAAAGGCGTGAAGCGCGTCGCCGTTTGCGCGCTCTCGGGCGATCTTCCCAACGCGTGGTGTCCGCAAACCATCGATACCTGGTACATTCCCGGCAAGTCTCCGATCCGCGTCAGCCAGCTTCATCGCGCGGTGCCGGTCGATGCGGTGACGAACCGGCCGGTATGTGCGGCTTCAGCCACCGGGCCGACCCGCACGAAGGTTTTCGAATTCTGGCCGTCCGACACACTGCGGATGTTCCGCAAAGCGGGAATGCCGCGCCGCCAGCCGCCGGTGCTCCCCGACTGCGCCACCGATGACGAACAGGACGGACCTCGCATTGAATCTCCGCTCCGCGACGTCAGCTACGCGCTGCGAAACTCTGCCCGCAGTGAATCGATCGCGCTCGAAGCAGCGGCCGCGGGCGACGTCGCGAACGTCTTCTGGTTCGATGGCGGCGAGTTTCTGGGCAAGCGCGCCATCGCCGACGGCGCAATGCCGTGGAGACCGACTGCCGAGGGCATCCACCTGGTCCGCGTCATCGACGATCACGGCCGCATGGCCGAGCGCGACGTCGATGTTCAAATCCGGTAATCTGATCTACGAGGTTCAGATGACCCGCTTCGTCGCGACCACGTTTCTCGCTATCGTCAGCCTGGCGCTGCCGGCCGCGGGCCAGCGCAAAACGCCCGATCTGAGCGGCGTGTGGAGCAACGCCACTATCATCCCGCTGGAGCGGCCGAAAGAGCTCGGAGACAAGCGCACGTTCACGGATGCCGAATACGGCGCGTACGCCTCGAAAGTCTTCCAGCGCTCCGACCGCGACCGGCCCAATCAGACCGGCGTCGGCACCTACAACGCCTTCTGGTGGGACACGAACCAGAAGCTCACGCACAATCGCAACACTTCGCTGATCATCGACCCGCCCGACGGCCGCGTTCCGCCGCTGACGCCGGCCGCCGCGAAGATCGCCGAGGCCGATCGCGCGTGGTCCCGGCTTCATGGGATGGACGGCCCCGAAGACCGCCCTCTCATCGAACGCTGCCTCGTGTTTCCGACCACCGGACCGCCCATGCTTCCCAGCTTCTTCAACGGCACGCCGTACGGTCCACTGGAGACGAATTACCAGATCGTCCAGAATCGCGACTTTATCGAGATCCACATCGACCACAACCACGAGCGGCGCATCATTCCGCTTGACGGACGTCCGCATCTTCCGCCAACGGTGCGCCAGTGGTTCGGCGACCCGCGCGGACGCTGGGAGGGAGACACGCTCGTCGTAGACTCAACCAACTTCACGAATAAGACGAAGTTCCGGGGAGCGGATGAGAACCTTCATCTGATCGAGCGCTTCCGCCGCACCGGGCCGGACACGCTGCTCTACACGTTCACGGTTGACGATCCGACCGCTTTCACGAGGCCATGGACCGGCGAATATCCGTTTCGCGCCAGCCAGGACGCGATGTATGAATACGCGTGCCACGAAGGCAATTACGGGATGGCGGGCGTGCTCCGCGGCGCGCGTGCGGCGGAGAAGTAAGAGCGCCGGCTGAAGCCGACGCGGCGGGCACGAGTGCCCGCGCCACGACGACCTTACTTGTACAGGCTTTCGAAATACTTCCTGAAGAATGCCAACTGCATTTCCGAGGGCGCCTGGGCTCCTTCCGGAGCATTTCCAAACACCATCGGCGTCTTCGTCTTCTCGTCGTAAACCGGCCACTTCGCCAGGCCCTTGCCGTTCGGATCGCCGTTCGTGGCAAAGTTTACCCAGTAGGACGACATACGGTCGGCGACATCACGGTCCATATCCGTCCACGCGCGGCTGTTGTCGAGGTGGTTGAACACATAGAGAATCTCCGACACATGCGTCGCGCTTCCATGCGGACCCGGCGCGAAAGCTCCGCGTGCGCCCGCCACCACCGGCGGCTGCTCGGTGAAGTAATAAACATACGACTTCGTCTTACCATTCTTCGACGCAAGGCGCGCCCAGTTGCGCATCACGAACGCCATCTCATCGCGGCCCGCGTAGAATGCCGACTCGCGCGCCTGCTCGTCGCTCGATGCCGGATAGAGCTTCAGAAAATCATCCGCCAGATCGCCGTAGCGCTTGTGGGCCTGATCGATGAACTGCTGCGCGCTGCGCGGATTGCCTCCGAACGATTCGTCGCGGTTCGAGCCGACCAGCACGGGCACTTCAATCTGCTTGCTTTCGAGGAACACTTTGCCTGGGTCTTCGCGGATGAGCCATCCATCCACAACCGGCCCGGCGCCGCGGCCCGCTTTGATAACATCCACCGCGGGCTTCGCGCGCAGCTCCGCGAGAGATTTCGCGCCGAGCACATCGGCGAACTTCGTCCCCTGGGCTTCGGCTTCGGCCAGTGTGGGGAGCTTTGACGCCGTCGTGGTCGCCCATGCGCTGCTGTCGCCGATAGCGCGCTCGAATAGTCCTTTAGCCTGCGGAGCCGCCATCAGATTCGCTACCATGCCCGCGCCCGCCGATTCACCGAAGATCGTGACGCGCTTCGGATCGCCGCCGAACGCGGCGATGTTTTTCTTCACCCATTCAAGCGCGGCGATCGAATCCATCATGCCGAAGTTGGCCGCGCCGCGCCGGTCGGATTCCTGCGTCAACTCAGGATAAGAAAAGAAGCCGAGGAGGCCAAGCCGGTAGTTCAGGGTCACGACGACCGCGCCCTTCTTCGCCAGCGCCTCGCCGTCGTACATCGCCTGGGAGCCCGAGCCAGTGGAGTAACCACCGCCATAGATCCACACCATTACCGGACGTTTTTCGTTGGCGGACTTCGCGCCGGTCCACACGTTGAGGTAAAGGCAATCCTCGCCCGTGTTCCCACCCCTGCCCGCGCCTTGGGTACACGTGGGGCTGAACTGCTCGGCTTTGCGAATGCCGTCCCAGTGGGCGGCCGGCTTCGGCGCGCGCCAACGCAGATCGCCGATCGGGGGCGCAGCGTAGGGAATTCCTTTGAACACGCGGACGTCGCTGTTGGCTGGAACGCCCGAGATCTGGCCCGAATCGAGGCGGACGGGATCTTCGACGGCAGCGTGGGCGGCGGCGGAGACAAGCAGAGTGGCGGCAACTAAGGCAAAGCGATTCATGCTGGCAAGTATATGCGAAGTGCCGACATGATGAACGCATAAAAGCCATTGAAAAGCCAATTTTGCGGGGAAACGATGCCAAACGAAGCCAGTTGCCCGACCGGCGTCGAGTTTGCGTATGTTCCGTTGGATCAGATGGTTATTGGCGGAATCGATTTCCGAAAAATCGGGTTCGTTGCGAGCACGGAGCCTCATTTTTCACCGTCTTTTCTCTGTAAGGCGCGCACCGATCGAGACTTACGCCGGATTTTACGGCGCTGGCGACGAAGCCGGTCCAGGCGATCGAGGGCGCCATTAAACTGCAGCAGGAGCCGGGCTTCGGCGCGGCTGGTGGTTTCGACGGTGCGGCCGGAAGAGGCTGCCTGCCGATAGGCGAGAGTGACGCGGGCAGTAACGGGGAGGGTGGCGGTTTCGGGTCCGGCAGGGGCGGTGTATTCGTGATCGATGAGCCCCGCGTCGATGTTCGCCAGACGGATGAGGCGCCAGCGGGCGGCGGCCATGATGTCGACGAGCGCGGTTTCCGTGGCGGTGGCGGGGCGGTATTCGTCGTAAAACGTCTGGGCAAAGGCATCGTAAGCGTCGGGGCACTCGCCGGCGAGGATGAAGCGCTTGTCGAGCAGATCGTGACGGACGGCGTTGCGGGAGGAGATGGCTTTGCCTTCGGGCGTGCGGGGTCCGGTGGACTTGAGGGCGTTGAGACGGTTGGCTGCGATTTGTTTTTCGGTGGACATAAGATTCTCCGGACCGGCGGGGGCCGGCCTTCGATTGACATTTTGCGGGATGGGATTTCGTAAATACGGACGAGTTTCCGGTAAATTGTTGGATTTATAAGGGGAGATGTTTTTGTTGGCGTGGTGAACGGCCTGAGAGTTTCGGGTCTACGGCAACTAAAGGCTTTGGCCACAGATGAACCGCTGAGGCCCCATAAAGGGGGCCCGTCAGACGGATGAACACAGATTGGAGCCCGACGCCTGGCTCAAGAGATTGCGGATTGCCGGTGTCGAATGCCGGACTATGCCGCAGCGGGTATTGCCAGTGTTATCATTTCTGCGTTCGGCGCCGTTTCGTTTCGGCATAATCAGACTGCGTATGCGGCAACGGAAT
>DASZLP010000120.1:0-13773 GCA_035552355.1 Bryobacteraceae bacterium
ACGAGAGGTTGAAATCAGGGCTCCGGTAGCGCGTGCCTGATTATTCCTACGTCTCATTCGGCCTGCGAATTCGTTCTGAAATCGAGTGTGAGCAGTTGTTGCCGCAAGTTGGTCCAGCGGATGTGCATATCCGTTTTGGAAGCGTACCTGAATTTCTACCTGATCCAACATTCCAGGGGTTTCTCTACGAGGTTGCAGAGCGAGTGGTGCTCCTCAAGGTCAACCACGTCGCTGGATATCTGATATCGGGCGGCAATCAAATTCTTGTCCAGCCCGTCCCCAAGGCAAATCTCGATGAAGTCCGGCTGTTTTTACTCGGCTCGGCGCTGGGAGCGCTTCTTCACCAGCGGGGAATCCTGGCGCTGCATGCCAGCGCGGTAGGAACCCCAGGTGGCGCGGTTGCTTTTGCCGGGCTCTCCGGGTCCGGCAAATCCACTCTTGCCGGCGCTTTTTACCGCAGAGGCTATGGCGTGCTTTCCGATGAGATATGCGCCATCGACACAGCGGGCTGCCCGCGTGTGATGCCGGCCGGTCCATGTCTGATGTTATGGGCCGATGCCTTGAAAGCGATGGGACTTGACCAACCAGACCTGCGGCCGGTGCGGCCGCGGCTCGAGAAATACCTCTTACCTCTGTCTGAAAGGGGTGAGACCGAAGCCCTCCCGCTTCGGGTAATCTACCTGCTTGAGCCGGTTAATGCGGGCCCCTCACGTCCAATTCCGGTCACGGGTCTGCCCAAAGTCCAGATGCTCGCGCAGAATACATATCGGGCCCATTTCGTCGAGCACATGAGGATCGAGGCGGAGCATTTCCGACGCCTCGCTACCGTCGCTCAGCAGGTACCGGTCAGGCGCCTGCCAAGGCCCGACGGCAGCTTCGCGCAACTGAACCAACTCGTCGAATTGCTGGAAGAGGATCTTTTGGAAATTGCGTAACATCGTCTGGCTGGCATCCTACCCAAAATCCGGTAATACGTGGTTGCGAGCGTTCCTGACGAATTTTCAAAATACCGGGGATGGTCCCGCCGACATCAATAATCTGGCCGTCTCGAAATTCGCCAGCAACCGCCGGACGGCCGATAACGCCCTGGGGATCGAATGCTCGGATCTGACATGGGAAGAAATCGACTCTTATCGACCCGCCATCTACCGATATCTGGCGGGTCAAAGCCGCGACATGCTTTTCGTCAAATCGCATGATGCCTATATTCTGAACGCCAACGCTGAACCAATTATCCCGGCGGATGTAACCTTAGCTGCGATATACGTGGTGCGCAATCCGCTGGACGTGGCCGTATCTCTGGCGAATTACCGGGGGAGCGCACCGGACGACGCCATTGACCAGATGGCTTCGGAGAGCGCGACTCTCTCGGGTCATCGTGAGCGGCTTTCATTTCACCTGCGCCAAAGCCTGTTGTCGTGGAGCCAGCACGTATTGAGCTGGCTCGATCAACGTGCCATCCGGCTGCACGTGATGCGCTACGAAGATATGAGCTGGCGGGCGGACGAGACTTTCCGGGAAGTCATTCAATTCCTCGGTTTACCAGATGATGTGGAGCGGATACGGCGCGCTGTGGCCTTTTCCGCTTTTGACGCGCTTCGGCAACAAGAACTGGAATCCGGATTTAAAGAAAAGCCCGTAGAGACGGCGGCGTTTTTCCGTCGCGGGCGGCCTGGAGCGTGGAGAGAGACACTCGGTCACGAGCAGGTGGAACGGTTGGTTCGGAATCACGGCGCGGTCATGCGCCGCCTGGGCTATCTTTCCCAATCGGGATTTCCGGAGTAACTAAGAAAAAAGGGCACCGCGAAAAAAAAGCGCACCGCCCTGAAGAGCGGTGCGCTTTCCTGAAACAAGAGTTTTTAATGCTTACGCTTTCCTGCGACGGGCGCCCACGACGCCGATGCCGCCCAGGCCGCTCAGCAAAAGCAGTATCGTGGTGGGTTCAGGCACTGCGTCAACAGTGATCGCGGAAAGGGCCAGTTCGCTCGGGAGATTACCGGTCGTGCCGATGCTGGCGGGTGTATTACCCAGATTTTCGGTGATCGTCACGCTTACGAGCCACTTGCTTCCGAATGAGGGATTAAAAATGAACTCCTGATCATCCAGCTTCAGAGTGCCCGTGCTTCCGGCATAGAATCCCGTGGGGTTGGCCGCAGTGTAGTTGAAAGTGTTATATACGACCTTCGTGTTTACGGTCACCCCGTTGATCACGTTATTTTGCGCCGATGTCCCGTGCGGATTCGTGCTGTTGTTGCAGGTCGCGGTGGTGACCGTCAGGCAGGCAACGGCCGCGCGCATGTCACCAGAATTGACGGTGTTATTGCTGTCCAGCAACGGCACGGCAACCGAAACCACATCACCCGACGTATCGGTCGAGGTGGAGCCAAAGTTGAAAGTGAGCGTCGCATCGTTGCCGCCCAGCGTGCCCCACTGATTATCCATCATGGTCCAGAGATCGGTCACGCCTCCGATGCCGATCGGTATCGTGATCGACACGGGAACCTGGTTGGTGCCATTCGATCCCCAATAGTTCTGGGAATTTCCGTTGGATGAAACGCCATCCGACAACATCGCGAAGGTTGTCCCGGCAGTATCGGTGGCAGTCATACCCGATGGCGTGCCGCCGGTCTGTGTATAGCCCGTAAAGGGAGTGGGCGTTGTCGCTCCGCTATTGTTAGTGGCACCGGAAAACAGAATATTGTCGTAGTTTCGTTCCACCCATCCAGTGGTCGATCCCGCGACGCATTTGCCAGGTCCGGCCGCGCAAACGGCTCCTGCTCCTTGAGTTATATAGTTTGTCGTGATTCCACTGGCACCGCCGATTTCTACCGAGCCGGCGCTCGCGGCGACAGCTCCGATCAGGCCGATAGTCGAAATGACAGTAAGGCGAAGCATTCAATTCCTCCGAGTCGGACTTAAGGTATTCCGATCTACCTCATCATAGTACAGCAACCCACATCTAAAATGAACTGGAAAATTCATCCGTTTCTCCCGCGCGAGGTCCAGTACCCGTAGCGGGCGCGAAGAACTACAACAGCCGCACCAAAACCCGCTCGGCAGAGCATATCAAGAGTCTCAATATGCCCGCAAGGCTAAAGGTTTCGCAAATGTCCTCCGATAAACGCGCAGGAGAATTTGAAGATGTTCTGCCGTTCCAAAGCGATTCTAAGTTATTGCTTCTTCTTCAGTTTAGCCGCCCAGGCGACGACCGCCGACGCCTTGCGCGTTCCCTCTGCATTCGTCGAGAACCATGGACAGGCAAGCGGCCAGGTCCGCTACGTGGGCATCGGCTCTCAATTCCGCTCATGGTTTGGCAATCGCGGCGTGATTCTTCAGAAGGATCGGACAATTGTCGAAATTTCCTTTGCCGGAGGCGCCGATGGCAGGATCACAGCCGACCGCCCAACTTCAGGCACCGTGAACTATCTCCGCGGCAACGACCGGGGCGAGTGGCAATCGGGTCTGCCGATGTTTGGAACGCTCCACTACCGCGGGGTCTGGCCCGGCATCGAGATCAGATACGAGGCGGAGAACGGCGGGGTAAAAGCCGAATATGAAGTCGCGCCCGGCGCCGAGGCCGGCAAAATCCGATTACATTTGAGCGCCAGCGCCCGGATCGAGAAGACCGGCGCTCTGCGGCTCCACGGCGAATCGGGCGATTTCGTCGAAGAAACTCCCGTTCTCTACCAGTCGATCGGCGGCCGCAGAGTGGCCGTAGACGGCGGATTCAAAATGCTTGCGGACAATTCGATCGGATTCTGGACAGGCGAGTACGATCACTCTCAACCGCTCGTGATCGATCCCTCGATCGCGTTCAGCGGCTATTTCGGGGGCAGTTCCCAGGATGTGATCACAGCCATGACTCTCGATGCCCAGAACAACATCATCGTGACGGGTTACACCAGTTCGACCGATCTCCCGGCCACCGGCGGCGCCCGGCCGAAATACGCGGGCAGCGTCGACGTGTTTGTCGCCAGTTTTACTCCCAATGGCGGGTCACTGAACTATTGCACCTACCTCGGCGGATCGGGACGGGATCAGGCGGCGGGCATCGCGGTTGACGCCTCACGCAACGTCTACATCACTGGCTACACGTCCTCAACGAATTTTCCGGCGGTCGCCGCGTATCAGTCGCACCTGAGCGGCACGCGCGACGCCTTCGTCGCCAAGCTCAACGCGGCGGGCAACGCGCTGCTTTACAGCACCTACTTTGGCGGCTCGGGAGTGGACACCGCGTCGGCCATCACCGTCGATTCGACGGGCGCCGCTTACATCGTCGGCGACACCACATCCACCAATCTTCCGGCGACAGGCTTCATGCAGCCCAAATTGCGCGGCGGTCAGGATGCTTTCATGGCCAAGTTGGCCCCGGCGGGAAACACACTTTCTTTCGTGACCTACCTCGGCGGCAGCGGAACCGATCATGCCGCGGCGGTCCACCTCGGCGGCGTGGGCAACATCTTCATCGCCGGCTATACGATGTCAACCGACTTCCCGACGCTTTCCGCGTATCAGCCCAAATCGGGAGGCGGACAGGACGGCTTTTTGACGAAAATCACCTCCGACGGCAAAACCCTGAAGCTCAGCACGTACCTGGGCGGCTACGCCGGGTCGGCGGGAGCCCCGGAGGAAATCAATGCCATCTGGACGGATGGCTACAACAACATTATCGTGGCCGGAACCACCAGTTCTCCTAACTTCCCGGTTACTGCCGGCGCTTATCAAACGACCTTCGGAGGCCAAACCGACGGCTTCATCACCCGTTTCAACGTGTCGGGCCAGTTGACGCAGTCCACCTTCCTCGGCGGAATGCTGGCCGATGGGATCAATGCCATGGCGATGGATTTTCACGGCAACCCCTACGTGACCGGTTTCACCTCTTCACTGGATTTCCCCGTCCAGCGGCCCCTCCAAAACTCGAATGCCGGATCTATGGATGCGTTCGTCGTAAAGATGAATCCGGCGTTGTCGACGGCCCTCTTCGGAACATACCTCGGCGGTTCCGGAAGCGACTCCGGAAACGCCATTGCCGTCGACAGCGAGACTTCGATGGTCGTAAGCGGCGAAACCAGTTCCGCCGATTTACCGGTGGCCGGCAACCTCCAGAATTCGCTTCCCGCCACTTTGTCATCCTTCATCACCAAGATCACTCCCTCCTTCACCATCGGTGTCGGATATGCGTTTCAGGGCCAAATGACCTTCACGGTTGATCCCTGGCATGTGGCTTCGTACACGGCTTCGGCCGCATACGGGACCGCCACCGATATTCCGGTCGCCGGCGACTGGACGGGCTCCGGCGTCAAACGAATCGGCATCTTCCGCAACGGCACCTGGATCCTCGACACCAACGGAAACGGCGTGCTCGACGCGGCTGACAAAACCGTCGCCTTCGGCCAGGCCGGCGACGTTCCCATCGTAGGCGATTGGCGCGGCACGGGGCGCATCGCGCTCGGTCTCTTCCGCAACGGAACTTTCATTCTCGACCTGAGCGGACATCTCAGTGGCACACCGACCGGCCTGCAGGACGCGACGTTCGCCTTCGGGCAGGGCGGCGACGTGCCTGTCGCCGGAGACTGGAATGGCTCCGGCCCCGCAAAGGTCGGCATCTTCCGCAACGGCCTCTGGCTCCTCGACTACAACGGGGACCACGTTTACAACGGCTCGGATCGCGCCTATACCTACGGGCAAGCCGGCGATATCCCGGTGGTGGGCGACTGGGACAGCTCGGGCATTCCGAACAAGCTCGGCGTCTATCGCGCCGGCGTCTGGGTTCTCGATTACGATGGCGACGGCGTCTGGGCAACCCCCGGTTTAACGGAAATGACAATCGGGTTCGGGTTCGCCGGTTACTCACCATTGGTTTTCTGATCGGTCGTAAGTCTTACAGAAGCGCCCGCGCCTTCTAGGCCGCGGGCGCTTCCGATTTTCCCGGCGATCATATGCACTTCACTTATCAAAGTGCTTGATGAATACTATTGCCTTTCATCTATCGACTTCGGGCCGGAATTCCGACTATGCTCGAAGCCTGCAATGATGTGAGGATTTCCCGTGTTGCCTTTGGAAAAAGCTCTCAGTGACACTTCGCCCAAAGACAGAAACACGCTGATCTTCGACCGCCACTACGGGCTCGACGGAAAAGGCGGCGCCAACTTCCAGCGCATCGGCCATGAGGTCGGGCTGACCCGCGAGCGCGTGCGCCAGATCGTCGGCGAATTCAATGGCGGATCGCACTTCAACGCGGAAGGAATCGCCGCGCTCGACGCCGCCCTCGCGACGATCGCCGCCAGTATCCCGGCGCCCGCCGCCTCGATCGAGAAGACGCTGCAGGCTGAAGGGGTGACGCTCAAGCCGTTCCGCCTCGAAGGCATAGTCAACGCCGCCACACTGCTCGGCCGGACGGCGCCTTTTCAAATCAGAACCCTGCACCGTAAGAGATTTGCCGTCGGGGCCGGCTATCCCCGCTTCGCCGATGTCGTTACGCGCGCGCGGCACCGGATTCGCCGCCACGGCATGGCTCCGCTGATCGCCTGCCTGACGGCGCGGCCCAAATCGCAGAACAGCGAGCGCGAAGTTGAGCTCATCGAGGCGATTCTTTCGGCACAGCGCGATTTCCGCTGGCTCGATCAGCGCACCGGCTGGTTTTGGTTCACGGATACGACCCGGAACCGCGCGGTGAGCCGCATTCGCAAGATGCTGGCCGTCGCCAATCCGCTGACGATCGATGAAATTTCGGCGGGGCTGGCGAGAATGAAATGTCCGCTCGCGCCGGCCGCCACGCTGGCCGAGTTCTGCCGCCAGATTCCCGGCCTGCGGGTGGAAGGCGCGACCGTCAGCGCCGATCCCGCGATCGAAATCTCTGAAGTGCTGAACCGGACCGAGCAGGACATCTTCCGCCTTCTCGCCGCCCATGACGGCTGCATGTCGAGCTCCGAGCTCATCCATCGTTCGAGAGCCATGGGCGTCAAGCGCCCGACGTTTTACCAGTGCGTGACGTGCTCACCGATTGTCGCGCGATACAACCAGAGTCAGTACCGGCTGATCGGCGCTGCGAGCCCGGAGAATTCCGTCGAGCCGCGCGCGTCGTACATGATCGGACCGCCGGATCGCGTTACAGCCTGAAACGCGCGGCATCTGGCGCGGTTCAACTATGAAACCGCGGCTTTACCCGCGGGCTTCGCTTCCTTCTTCTGCAGAAACAGATCGGCGATCACCTTCCTGAACCACTGGCTGGCGGGATCGTGCCGCAGCCGTTCGTGCCAAATCTGATAGATGTAATATGCCGGAATTTCAAAAGGCACTTCCACCAGCTTGATCTTGCCGGCCTGTGCGAAGAACGTCCCAAGCTGTTCCGGCAGTATAGCCACGAGGTCGGTGTTCGCGATGATCGGCCCCAGGCCGATGAAGCTCGGCACCCGCAATCCGACTTCGCGCCTGATCTTCCGCCCATCGAGAGTCTCTTCGACGATCGAATGGCCCGTGCCGGAAGTCGTTACCGCGACGTGCGACTCGCCTTCGAACTGCGGAATCGTTATCGTCTTTCCAATCCGCGGATGATCGGACCGTACAGCGCAGACGAAACGATCCTGAAACAACCGCTGCCCGCAAAAGCCCGCGCCCCGCGGCGGAATGAATCCAACCGCCAGATCCGCTTCGCCCGATTCGAGAAGCGCGTGCGTTCTGTCGGTGATCGTCCGCAGCGTGACGCTCATGGTGGGTCCGTTGCGCCGCAGCCGCTTCAGCAGCGTGGGAAGCAGGGTGAGCTGCGCGATATCTGTCGAGCAGAGCTGAAAAATGCGTTCCGATTTGAGGGGATCGAATACGGTGCGATGCTCGATCACCTGATGCATGTAGAACTCGGCGTTCTTCATCACCTCGATCAGCTCGGCGCCGCGCGGAGTCGGCTCCATGCCGAGCGAAGTCCTGACGAAAAGCGGATCGTCGAAATGGCGGCGCAGCTTCGCCAGCGCCATGCTGACGGTGGACTGGCTTAGAGAGAGATTGAGTGCGGCCGCCGAAACGCTTCTTGTCCGGTGCAACTCGCCCATTACCGAGACGAGCCGAAGATCGATGTTTTTCAGCATGTCAGCGGGGCGAGACCGTCATAAATGCATGCATTTATGGTTGAGGATCAGTCTATACCTGGCGCGCGCGCCGTGTCAATACACGGATAGCCTCGGGCACGGGTTTAGAACACGTTCTGCCCGCAACGCGCCACGGGGCTGCAAGCGCAAATCGCCCGGTGCCGTGCCGTTTTCGCTACAAATGCATGCATTCTTTCCGCAAGCTGGCATCGAACGATTCAAAGCGAAAGTGCGAGAGTCGTGGCGAATCTGTCAAAGTAAAGCCAGCAAGCAATTACGGGATGCCTGGCAGAGCTTTATTCGAGGCTGGTGGGGGTACTACCAACTGGCTGAGGACAGGCGGTCGATTTTCCAACTGGAAGGCTGGATACGTCGGCACATCCGGAAGGGGTGTCGGGGCCCAATCCCTGACACTCGACCCATCGATGTTGGCGTTACAGACGTGCCACTCCCCGCTGCCACGTGCGAAGACCCACAATGCACAGCAGCAGGAAAATGAAGTAGAGCAGCGCGGTTAAGCGCAGATCTTTGTAAATGTACAAAGGCATGTAGATCAGGTCGACCGAAATCCAAATCCACCAGCTTTCCAGAAATTTTCGCGCTTGCCCGAAAGTAGCGGCAAGCGAGAGCGCGGTAGTAAGGCCGTCCCAGCCGGGCACGGTGGAATCCGTAAAGCGCATCAGGAACCACTTCAGCGAGACAGCGCCGGCGGCGCTCGTCAGCGCAAGAACGATCCACACGCGAGTGGTAATGCGTGTTACAGGCAGCCCGGTTTCCCTGTTTGGATGCCGCCAGAGAATCCACCCGTAAACGCTGAAGACGATGTAACTAACCTGGAGGCCCGCGTCACCGTACAGTCCGGAGGTTGCGAATAGAATTACGTAAGCCAGATTATTCGCGATGCCGATCGGCCAGTTCCAGATGTTCTGACGCGCGAGCAGCCAGACGTTGATGACGCCGGTGACGAATCCGAATACTTCTATCCAGCTCGAATGCAAATCAGGCGGCCGCCGTCAGCAGGATGGGTGCGCCGCGTGTGACCACGATCGTATGCTCGTAGTGCGCCGCGAGCGAGCGGTCGCCGGTGGCGATGGTCCAGCGGTCGTCTTGCAGGGAGCAAGTGCCGTTTCCCGCTGAGATGATCGGCTCGATGGTAATGACAAGGCCGTCGGTCAAACGCGCGCGCGAACGAGGATCGTGATAATTCGGCACACTCGGTTCTTCGTGGATTGTGCGGCCGACGCCATGCCCGCACAACTCGCGCAGCACGGTGAAGCCCCGTTTCCTCACTTCGCGCTCGACGGCGCGTCCGATCTCATATACGCGCGCGCCGGCGCGTGCCGCTCTGGCCCCTTCGCGAAACGCGCTTTCGGCGCCGCGGATAAGTGCGGTGGCCTCCGGTGTTGCCGCGCCAACTATGACGGTAACCGCCGAATCCGCGTAGTAGCCGTTCTTTTCCGCCACCAGATCGAGCTTCACGAGATCGCCCTCGCGCAAAATACGCGGGCCGGGAATCCCGTGGATCGCTTCGTCATTGACGCTGATGCAGACATCGGCAGGATATCCGTAGACCAGCGGCGGAGCCGAACGGGCGCCTTCGGCAAGCAGCACGCGCGACCCGATGGCGTTCAACTCGGCGGTTGTGACTCCCGGACGCACGGAGGCTGACATTCGATCGAGAGCCTGTCGAACGATGCGGCCGATTGTTTTCATGTGGACGAAGTCCTTATCGGATTTGATCGACATGCCTATTTCGCGAAGACTTTGAAGTAGCTGTCGGGCTTCCAGCGCGGAACGGCGGGCGCGTCAGCGACGCGCTCGAGCAAAGCAAGCAGGATCGAATTGAACTTCGCCGCCGCCCCACGATCGACAGGTTGATTCACATCATCTCCGACCGCGTGATAGCGGTCGCGATACCAGTCGCGGAAAATCTTTTCTTCGGGACTGCCGGGAATCCACCCGAACTTGAATGCCAGCGCGGGCACGCCTTTTTTCACGAAGCTGTACTGATCGCTGCGAATGAAGCGGTTCGCGTTGGGATCCTTGTCCGCCTGAATTTCGACGCTCGCCGCGCTGGCGACGGCTCGGATGTCATCGCCAAGGCTGGATTCGTTCAGCCCCTGTACTTCGAGATAGCGAAGCGGGAACAGCGGCAGGTACATGTCCATGTTGATATCCGCCACGATGCGCCCGTGCATCGTCGGGTACTCCGCGAAATAGCGGGACCCGAGCTCGCCTTTCTCTTCGCCGGTAAGCGCGAGGAACAGGATGGACCGCTTCGTTTTCACCCTGCCTGACTGCAGTGCGCGGGCGATTTCGATGAGCGAGGCCACCCCGGCCGCATTGTCCATGGCCCCATTGAAGATTCCGTCGCCGTCGATTTTCTCGCCCGTGCCGAGATGATCGAGATGCGCGGAGAGAATGACGTATTGATTGCGCAGCGCGCGGCTCGAGCCAGGCCGCAGCCCGGCAATGTTACGCGAGTCCACCCTCTCGCGTGTGGTCGCCACCTGCGCGCGCATCCGCGTGGTCAGCGCGAAATGAGGCAGCGGACGGTCGTGATCGGCGGCATCGAGTATCTCCGCGATCGTGTGTCCCGACCCCGCGAAGAGCTCGTCGGCCTGCGATGGATTCCACGTGACCGAGAATGCCATCGGCGGCGGCTCCGCGAAAGCGGGATCCGCCAGACCCATGCGCGGCAGAAGACGGTTGGCGGTTTGGCGCAGCCAGGGAATGTCCATCGAACGAGGGTTTGGAATGGCGATGGAGGCGATGATGCCGGCGGCTTTCATCGCGGCGCCGCGCTCGGCGCCAGAGGCGTGGTGAGAGCGAATCTCCGCTGAAATATTGGAAGGTCCTCCGGCCAGATAAACGGCGATCGCGCCCTTGAGCGCCGGGTCTTTCAGGTCGCTGTATTTGGCTTCCGGAATATCGAGGCCATATCCGGCGAAGACGAGCGGCGCTTCGATACCCGGCACGTTGCCAGTGGATGTGATGAGCGCTTCGTCGCCGAGTCTGATCGCCGTCGACTGCCCGCCGCTCATCAGCGTCAATCCGGAATTCGATTCGTCGAGCGTGACCTTGTTGAAGGCGACAGGCTGCGAGTAGCTCGATTGGCGGCCCGGCCGGAGTCCCGCGCGTTCGAACTGTTCGACAACGTAATCGGCGGCCGCCTCGAAGCCGGGCGAGCCGACATTGCGTCCCTCGAGCTTGTCGTCAGCGAGATATTGGACGTGCCCCCACCAGGCATTTCCCGCCGCATCCCAGTTGTTGACATTGGTGGCCGCGGCGGCGAAGAGAGGAATCGCGAGCGCAAGCGCGGTTCGCATTGATTCAGTGTAGTGGACGTGACTCGTGGCGCGGGCGCTCCCGCCAGGCGCGCCGGCAATCGTGCCGGCGCTTGCGTGCCTCTATGAGATTCCTCACAGCCCGGTTCGAAAGTAAGTGACTGTCCAGACGTTTTGGCCCTTTCCGGCTTGGACCCCGGCGGCGGATTTGGCCATACTGAACTAAAGCCCGCAGGTCTTCCGGATCTACATCCCTATGCCCTCCTCAAAAAGGCGCTTCTTCGAACTGGATGCGTTGCGTGGATTGGCCGCCGTGACGGTCCTCTTTCGCCATTTTTCTGACGTTTTCGATCATTCGCATCAGGGCGTCCTCGGGCAATTGGCGCACGGACACTTCGAGACATGGTATGTGGTTCCGTTGCTGCGCCTGTCTCCCTTTGGCTTTCTCGCGCAAGGTCATGCCGCGGTTGTTCTGTTTTTCGTATTGAGCGGTTTCGTCCTTACCGGGCCCTTACTGGCAGGACGGGGTAGTGTTCCGTTTCACCGGTTCGTCGCCAAACGCGTGATCCGCCTGTATCCTCCATACTTTTGCGCCCTTGTGCTATCCGTGCTTGCCGACTATCTCTTCTCGCACCACGGCGTGGCAGGGATCGGTACGGTCGTAAACAATACCTGGACCCGGCCGATCAATGCACACGACCTGCGGGTCAATCTCCAGTTGTTTTTCGCAGGTGATCTGCAGCAGTTCAATTCCGCGTTCTGGTCTCTCTCATACGAGATGAATATGGCGCTGTTTTTCCCGGTGGTTGCCTGGATATCGCTCGCCGGGCCCCTCAGTCTGGCCGTCGCATTCAACGGGCTGCTTATAACGGTTGGCGCTCTCTTTACTCCCGGTCCCGAACCGGGCGAGTTCTTTTTCAATTTGTGCGTCGCGGGAATGTTCGGCGTCGGAGCAGTCCTGGCAAAGAACCACGAGAGGCTTACGCAGCTCTATCAGCGGCTGGGCGTCAAATCGAGAATTGTCCTGGGAGTCGCCGCGCTTGAAGCACTAGGCTATGGTCTGATGGTCGGACTCGCCGCGACTGGACGAGCCTGGGCGGGCGAGTTACTTCTCGTGCCCGCCGCCGGCATCGTGATTGTGGCGGCTCTGGCCGATTCTCACTGGCAGAAATTTCTCAATCGTCCTTCGTGTCAGTTCCTCGGAAAAATCAGCTACAGCCTCTACCTCGTCCATATGGCTGTATTGCTCCCGCTCGTATTTCTGACCTGGGAGACAGCCCTCGGACATCTCCCTTATTACTGGGTGCTTCTTTTTGTGACCTTTGTCGGCATATCCGTAGGACTCGCCTGGCTGTTCTGGGGCGCCATCGAGACTCGCGCGACCAATTGGTCGAGGTCCTTCGGCTGGCAGAAAGCCCCTGCATCGCGCGCCGCGGTCGCTGGCGCAGCCGGTGGACTAACGGAAACGTCGCCCGGCTGAGGATGCCTGCTCTCTTCCCCTACTTCTCAAACACCGTTTCGACCGGCACGACCGTCACATCTTCCGCGCGCAAATTGAGCGGAAAGCGTTCGACAATCTTGTCTTCGTCGACGATGTCCTGCGTCTTCGCCGCGTTATAGGTTGGCGGCGTAGCAGTGTCGCCGAGCAGCGCGGCCTGGATGGCATCGGTATCCTTGGCGACTCCAACGATCTCGATGTTATCCGCGCGCAGATGCCTGCGAATAGCCGCGTTCACATCGGCGGCGGTAAGCTTCGCGAGCGCGCTCTTCACATACTCGTCGTAATTGGGAATCCCGTAGTAGAGACTATCGATCGCATACCCCAGTTCCGACGACTTCGTCTTCGTCAGCACATTAATGTACTTCGAAAGAAACGAGCGCGTCTTCTCGAAGTCGTCTTCCGGAATGCCGTTCTTCACGAGACGGTCGAGCTCGAACATCGCGAGCCGCAGAGAGAACACCGCGTTGGGCGATTCCACCGGACGAATCCAGATCTGGAAAATCTGCTGGTGCCGCGCCAGATCGGGTTCCGGTTCGAAGCGGTTCATGCCGCGCGGAAAGTATTCAATGTAGTCGTAGTCGCCGTAGTTCAGCCCGCGCACCTCGCGCATCCGCACGAATAAACGACCGCCCTGCCGGTGCTGCCCGAACCATGACGTCATCAGCAGCAGCGCCGGGAAATCGGGATCGCCGCGCTTCACATCGATCGGATATCCGAGCGACCACGCGACCGACCGCGTGTCTTTGCGGACCAGCGTCACCTGATTATGCGTGAGGGCCGGCGGGGCGGGCAGATGGTCGAAGCGATCCGCGACACCCTCCGGCAGCGCCGCGAAATCGCGCTTGACGCGCGCCGCAAACTCCGGCGGATAACCGCCGGCGAGCCCGATGATCAGATTCGCCTG
>DASZLP010000121.1:0-26042 GCA_035552355.1 Bryobacteraceae bacterium
GTGGTGCTTATCGTCCTGTCGAGACGCTAAACCAGCGGAACGCTGTCCGTGTCACGCAATGGGCGTTCGTGGTAACTGCGCCTGGCGGGATATTCAATCGGTGAACCACCGAAAAATGATCCTTCCGGCACGGGCTCCTGATTATTCTTGTTTAAAGGAGGCATGTGAGCATGAAGAACCTGTTCGATGCGACGGTGGCGAATCACATAAAGACCCGCCTGCGAAAAGTGGAGCCGCAAAGTGAGAGGCGCTGGGGCAAGATGACGGCGGCGCAGATGCTGGCACATTGCTCGGTAAGTATGCAGTGGGCGGTCGGAGAAGTGGTGCCCGAAAAAGGAGCGCTACCCGTACGTCTGATCGGGCGGCTGGTGAAGCCAATGGTGTTTCGGAACGAAGACCCGCTACGGAAGAATTCGCCGACGGCCAGGAGCCTTATTATGTCGGACGAACGAGATCTGGGCAAGGAACGAGAGCGGTTATCCGGATTGATTGACAAATTTGCGGCGGGAGGGGCGGCAGGGTGCACGAAGAATCCGCATAGCTTCTTTGGGAAGATGAAGCCGGAGGAGTGGGCGATCTTAATGTACAAACATCTCGATCATCATTTACGGCAGTTTGGGGTGTGACCGTCTCGAAAACGGTCCTGCCAATGCACAATTCCTTTGCCTGTATCCCGGGCAGTCTCACCTGCCGGAACGCTGCAGAGCCTGCCGCGCGGCGGCGCTGGCCTGCGGGTCGGAACTTTGGGCGGCGATGTTGAGATGCTCGCGCGCACCGGCGGCGTCGCCTTTACCGCCGAGCACCATCCCCAATTCGAACTGCGCGCGCCCGAAGCCCGGCTGCAAGCGCACCGCTTCCTGCAATTCAGGGGCGGCGGCGTTAAGGTCGCCACGCCGCGCCAGCAGATCGCCGAGTACCTCGTGGGCGTCCGCGCGTTTCGGGTCGCTTGCGACGGCCGCTTTTGCCTGAGCTTCCGCTTCACGCGGCTGGTTGGTATCGCTCAGCAGGCCCGCATAGCCGATGCGAGCGTCCACGTCATCGGGTTTGAATCTGACGCTCTGCTCCATCTGGAAAAGAGCCTCCGGGATCTTGCTTTCGCCGGCAAGCACTTTCCCGAAATTCAACCGCCATTCGGCAACACCTGGCTGGATACGGATAGCTTCGCGGAATTCGGCTTCGCCCTGCGCCTGATTGCCGGTTCCCCACAAGATCAGGCCGAAATCATTGTGCAGGTCGGCCACCTCCGCATCGAGGCTGATTGCTTTCCCGAGCGCCGACTTCGCCTCCGTTGCCTTGTCCTGCTGCCACAGGTCCCAGCCGAGCCGGCCCCAGGCTCGCGGGTCTTTGGGCGCAATTTCAGTGGCGCGGCGCAGTTTGGATTCCGCCTGCGTCCACTCGCGCACTCGCATCAACGCATCTCCCCACTGAATCAGCCGTTGCGCCGAACCCGTATCGAGCTGCGAAGCCTCCTCAAAAGACCGGATTGCCGATGCCGAATCGCCGATGGAGTTGTAAGCTTCCGCCAGTTCCGCGTAATATCCAGGCCGAGTCGGATGGTATTTCGTGATTTGCGCCCGCAGCAGCGGCACACCGTTCCTGAGATTGCTCTGGTCGCGAACCTGCGCGACGGCTACCGTGAGATCGTTATCCGCGGTGGAAGGAAGTTTGCTCGGGTAGTAAAGCTCGACTTCTCCCTGGTAAGAAGTCGCCTGCGATTCGACCCGCTCGGCTTTGTCAGCCAGCAGATCGCCGGAGGGCGGGCGGCGCTGGATGAAATGATCCGTCATCACGACGTGCACACCATCGTCGGTTCGCCGCTTAGGCATATGGCAACTGACGCAGTCGGCGGCGGTGGTTTTATGCGCGGCGGGCGCGGGAGTGAGAGCCGTTATCTGATGACAGCTCTGACACACCTGGTTGTAATGAGCGGTGGCCTGCTCGTCGTGCCGGATGTCATGCGGGTTATGGCAGGTCGTGCACCGAAGTTTGCTCTCCCCATTCAAACCACCGCTCTTCAGAAAGCACTGCGATTCCCGAAACCGGTAACCGGCCTGCGCGACTTCAAAACCCGTATTCTTTCCCGCCACACGATCGAAGGCTACTTCGAAGTCGCCGAGCGGCTCGCCCGGCACATAAGAAAACGGACCTCGATCGAGACGCACTACCGCGTGCGGCAGCTTCTGGTTCGATGTCTCCAGATGGCATTGAAGGCAAACCTCCATCTCCCGATCCGGATTCAGACGCGCCGGGTTCACGATAGCGGCCCGGACAACCGGCGCGGCAGCGCCATGTGAGGCTTTGTCGACGTGATCCTGTCCTGGCCCGTGGCACCGCTGGCAATCAATGCCTTCCGGCAGCGGCTGCAGGTAGGTCGTTTGGGCCGTGTCGTGCTGCGCGCCTTCCGGAATCTTCGGATATCCGTTGTGGCAGAACATGCATTCGTAAAAGATGGGGCGCACCGAACCCGAGTAATCGGCGCGATCGTAACCGGGGTTCATCCCCCAAAATCCGCCCTTTTCCGCATACCATCCGAGCGGCAGCTCCTGCAGGGTGTTCCGCTCCGTCAGATGCAACAGCGTTTGCGAGTGGTTACCGGACCCCATCACGTAATCCACGCGCTTCTCGTCGATATTGGTTTCCTTGCCGTCGAAGCCCGTCTCCCAGCGGCGCTGATACCAGGCGCCGTTCCGGAAGATCATATTAAAGAAGCTGTTCGACGCCGCATGATAGAAGGGCTTGCCCAGGCTGGAAGAAGAGCCGGGGACATCGAGATCCTTCTCCGATCGCACCTTCCGGAACGATCGCCCCATCCCGGTCTTCTTGTATGTCGCTGCAATCGACGGATGGCACTGAGCGCATACCGCGGGGTCGGCGTAAGCACCCGCGGCCTGCGCGGAAACGGCGTGCCGCCATTTTCCCGCGCCGGCGATAACGACTGTGAACGCCGCCGCCGCGAAAATAACGCGCGCATATTTCGACGAAACCGCTAACTCCAAAATGGGTCTGAACGCCACGGGGAACGGTGTGCGGGCCATATTCTATGGCCCTGAGACCCTGATTGTACAGGATTGCGCGCCGCCGGCCGGCTGAGCCAGTATCAATGCGCCTGCGACATGGGTGTGCGACATGAAAATAGAAGCCGAACGCCCTTGTTACCAACCTGGCACCCCTGACGGGGATGACCGGGTCGCGGCTCGGAATGCTGCATAGGGGTACGCTCGGATGGCTGAGCGGAATCAAGCACATCACATCGCGGTTTCACTTTCATGTCGCGCACCCACTATCAATTTTCCTGTTGGCCGGTATCAACCGGAGTCCATTGACCCTCTCCTGTCCATTGATGTGAAATAGTTCGCAGTCTCGAAAGTGCCTTTTTTTGCGGACAGTGGCCCTGTCAACAGGAATCCGCGCCCGGAAAGAAAGCTCGAAGGGGTTGCTAATGATGAAAAGAGCAGTAAATGAAGTATCTCCAGTAAGATTCGCCACGCGCTGTCTGTCGGCGCTCGCATGTCTGCTTTTGTTTGCGCTCGCCGCCTTCGGGCAGGGCGGCAACGGCACTATCACCGGAACCATCACAGACGCCTCGGGCGCGGTGGCTCCGAATGTGGCGATAGACGTCAGGAACTCCGATACGGGCGCCGTATTCCACGGCGGTACTTCCAACACCGGAAACTACGTCATTCCCGTCCCGGCCGGCAAGTACGAACTGACCGTGACTGCCTCGGGCTTCAAAAAATATGTTCGCTCGAACCTGGTGGTGCAGACCGCATCCGATACGCGTCTTGACGTGGCGCTCGAGGTTGGCGCGGTCAACGATACGATCACTATTACGAGTGAGGCGCCGCTGCTGAAGACGGAAAGCGGCGAAATCAGCCACACGCTCGCGACCCGCGATGTCACCGATTTGCCGGTTCTGACAACAAACGGTAACGGCGGCGCTTTTGGCAACATTCGTAATCCTCTGCAGGAGATGATCCTGCTTCCCGGCACGTCCTTCCAGAACGACACATCGGTCGTGGTGAACGGCCTTCCCGCCAACAGCGAAAACATCCGCATTGAAGGGCAGGATTCGACCAGCAACATCTGGAAGATTGCGCAGCAGAACAGCCAGGGTGGCGTGGATGCCATTCAGGAAGTCGCCATTCAGACGAGCAACTTCAATGCGGAATACGGCCAGGCTGCCGGCGGATATTTCAACTACACGATGAAATCCGGCACCAACCAGCTCCATGGCAGCGGCTATGACTACTTCATTAACGAAGGTTTGAATGCGGGTCTGCCCTTTACCGACCGCTGCACAACGGACGGAGCATATTGCACGGCTACGGACACCCGGCAACATATTCGGAACCGTGTGCGCCGCAACGACTACGGTTTCACGGTAGGCGGCCCAGTTCGAATTCCCAAGCTCTATAACGGTCGCGACAAGACATTCTTCTTTGTCAACTTCGAACAATTCCGGCAGGCTAATGTTACTTCGAACGGAATCGACACTGTTCCGACACTGGCTTACCGGGCGGGCGATTTCAGCACGGCCCTGTGTAACTCATATGTGGGCGGCACAACAAGCGGCGGCGGTGTTTGTACGCCCTATCCAACGGTACTTCAGAACGGCGTGCAGGCAAAAGACGCCAACGGAACCCCCCTTGTGCAGGGAACGATCTACAATCCCTACAGCACCACACTCGTGGCCGGCCAGCCCGTTCGTACGCCTTTTCCCAACAACGTTATTCCCCCAAGTTTGCAGGATCCCGTCTCGCTCGCGCTTCAGAAGCTGTTGCCCCTGCCGAACGCGCCCGGCGACACTAATAATTACAACGTTCCGAGCTACAGCAGCTTCCAGCACACCACGAACGTTTCGGTCAAGATGGATCAGAACATCAGCCCCACGATCAAAGTCTCGGGCTACTATTCTCAGCTCAACACCTATTCGCCCAACGTCAACGGCGGCATCACGCCCCTGGCTCTTGGCGGAGCCGATGTCAACCAGTGGAATCACACCACGCGTTTGAACCTTGACCAGACCATAACCCCGACTCTGCTTCTCCATGTCGGCATCGGCTATTTCCAGACCTCTGAGCCGCACGTGGCTCCACCTTTCGATCAGAGCACGATTGGGCTGAAGGGCTACTACGCAAACCAGATTATGCCCGATCTCGGCGGCCTGCTGGGCGACGCCGGTCACCCATTTCAATCCGGGGCTGGCGGCTATAGCCCCGGCATAGGCTCCACCTTCAGCGCGACTGCGTTTGAAGAGAAGCCCACGGCCAACACCAGTCTGACCTGGATTCACGGCAATCACACCTTTAAGGCCGGCGGCGAATACACGCAGGAAGGCTACCCGGTTCCAAGTCTGTGGCGCGCGAACGGAAACTTTACCTTCAACTCCGCCGAGACCAGCGACCCATGGCAAAACGGACAGACGCTAAGCGCATCGCAACCGACCGGTTTTGGCTACGCCAGCTTCCTTACGGGTCTTCCCGACGTCCTGCAACTCAATCAGCCATCCGACAACAAGCTCGGCTATCACTCACTTGGTCTCTATCTCCAGGATAGCTGGAAGGTAACCCGCAAGCTTACTGTGGATTACGGCCTCCGCTGGGACTACCAGACGTTCATGAAAGAACAGTACGGGCGCATGCAGGACGCATCGTTCTCCACCATGGACACGGCCCTCGGGCGGCCCGGCGCCGTGCTCTACGGAGCCAGCTGCAATTGCGATTTCTCGCATAACTACCCGTATGCATTCGGCCCGCGCCTGGGTGCGGCTTACCAGATCGATACCAAGACCGTGATTCGCGGCGGGGCCGGCATTCAGTACGACGTGGAAGAAGCGCCCAACGGCGTTTTGTACAGCGCGGCGGACTACTACACCATCAACCCGAACGGCTATGGCATCAGCCCGCTTCAGTACAGCGCGAACCCGGCAAGCAACGGTCTCCAGGCCGGCAACGCTTACGCGGCAGGCAACCCCTACGGCAACCCGGTGGTCGTTTGGCCTAACCTGAATCCGAATAAGTACCCGGTCCCAAATAACGGCATTCTGACTCCCACACAGGGAGCGGCGCCGTTCGTTTTCTTCGACCCGAACAATCGTCCGGGCCGAACGGTCACCTGGAGTATCGGCGTACAACGCGAGGTGATGCACAACCTGGTGGCGGAAATCAGCTACGTGGGCAACCGCGGGGCCTTCTTCCCTGCCCCCAACCTGGATCAGATCGCCTCGGACTCGCTGACGCCGGCCTATCTGCAGTCGCAATGGGGACTCAACATGAACAGTGCCACCGACCGGCAGTTGCTTACGCTACCGGTCAGTAGTGCGCAAGTGCAGGCTCGTTTCCCGCAGTTCGCGACGGTTCCCGTGAACGGCACCCTCACCGTTCCTGCTATCTACCCGGGTTTCCCGGCGGGCCAGCTGCTGGAACAGGCTCTGCGGGCCGTGCCCCAGTGGGGCGGCGTGTCGCCGTGGCTTGGACCAGGTCTCGGCAAGACATGGTACGACTCGATGCAGGTCAAGGTAACCAAGCGGTATTCCCACGGGTTCCAGGCTGCGGGGAATTTTACGTGGGCCAAAGGACTGGTCATCGGATCGGCTTCCGACAGCAGTTATTATCTGACCAGTCAGGCCGTGACCACGGACATCTACAATTATTCGGACAACAAGCAGCTGAACCAATACGTCAGACCCCTGGCCATGACGATCACCTTCAGCTATACGACGCCTAAGATCGCTGGTGACGGCATGGCTATGAGGGCCTTGTCGCAAGTAGCGCGTGACTGGCAACTGGGCTCCGTCCTGCGCTACCAGAGCGGCGTGCTGATTGGCGATCCCGCGTCGCTGAATCTTCTCACTCAGCAACTGGGCAGGACCAATCCATCGGGCTTCACGACCACTTTTGGTAACAACTACCAGAATTTGACCGGACAGCCGCTGTTCGCCATCACCGATCCCAACTGCCACTGCTTCAACCCGCAGACGACCCAGGTGCTGAATCCGGCCGCCTGGACCGATGCCCCCGGTGGAACATGGACTAACAGTGCTCCGTTCTATAACAACTACCGCTGGCAGCGGCAGCCGGCGGAAGCGATGAGCTTTGCCCGCAACTTCAGAGTGGGCAAGGAAGGCAGGTACAATCTGCAGATCAGGGGCGAATTCCAGAACATTTTCAATCGGACCTTCCTGGCGACGCCGTCGGTGGCGAACCCGGCTCTCCCGGTCGGGACTACCAATAGTGGCGGCAATGTCATCAACTCGTCCGGCTTCGGCTCAATCGTAACCGTTGGCACGGGCCAGGGATCACAGCCACGCAGCGGTCAGATGATTGCGAAGTTTACCTTCTAACCTGCTGCGGCCTTACTCCGTAATACCTCAAACGCCGGCGATCATGTCGCCGGCGTTTTTTTATGCTACGGCGGGTACGATGGTGGCACCATCGTAGGGTTATGCGATACGCGTGTCTGCTGATGCTGACGATGACCGGGCTCCTCCGGGCTCAGGATGGAGCCGCCATCTACAAGCAACGCTGCGCATCGTGTCATGATTCCCCGGCGGGCCGCATTCCATCCATCGGCGCCATCAGACAGATGACGGGTGAAGCGATCTACGCTGCCCTGACGAACGGTTCGATGAAATCGCAGACCAGCGGTTTGTCCACTCAGGAAGTACTATCTCTTCTCGTTTACATTGCGCCTGCCGGTATTCCGAATCCAAAGCCGTCTTTTGAAAAGAGCTGCTCAGGGAACACTCTTCTGAAGCCCGGCGCCAGTGCGTGGGCTGGCTGGAGCCCGAGCGTCACCAATGCCCGATATCAGGACGCGAAGGCGGCGGGGCTTGCGGCGGCCGATGTGCCAAGGCTCAAACTCAAATGGGCCTTCAACCTGGGGGCCGTGACTATGGCGCGCGGCCAGCCCGCGGTGGCCGGCGACCGCGTATTTGCCGGTACGCTCGCAGGCGATGTGTACGCCATCGACGCGACGAGCGGATGCATCCACTGGGCCTTCCGGGCGACAGCGGGCGTGCGGTCGGGCGTCACCGTCGGCGACGCCAACGGTATTCCCGCCGTCTTCTTCGGAGATCGCAGCGCTGTGATGTATGCCGTGAATGCGGAGTCCGGCGAGTTGATATGGAAGATCCGGCCCGTGGAACATCTGCTCGCGACCGCCACCGCTACGCCACAGTTCTACAAAGGCGTGATCTACGAGGGTTTCGCTTCCATCGAAGAAGCACTGGCGGCCGATCCCAAGGCGGTTTGCTGCACGTTCCGCGGCAGTGTTGTCGCGCTCGACGCCGCCACCGGCCGCATACTCTGGGAAAGTTTTACAATTCCGGAACCAGCGAAGCCCATCGGTAATGGAAGACAACAGGGCCCGTCCGGCGCCGCCATTTGGTCCACACCGACCATCGACGAACAAAAGGGCGCGATCTATGTCGCCACTGGGGACAACTACTCGAACCCGGTCACCGCGACCAGCGACGCCGTGCTCGCCTTCGATCTGAAGACGGGGCAATTGCTGTGGTCGCGCCAACTCACGCAGGGTGACGCCTATAACAGCGGCTGCTCCAGCCGGGCGCGCGCAAACTGTCCCGATAAGGATGGCGGTCCCGACTTCGATTTCGGACAGCCTCCGATTCTCCTACAGCTCGGTGCCGGCAAGCGCGCACTGGTGATTGGACAGAAGTCCGGCATGGTGCATGCGCTCGACCCTGACGCCGAGGGCAAAATTCTGTGGCAGACCCGCGCGGGCATGGGCGGGCTGCTGGGCGGCAGCCAATGGGGTTCGGCGGCGGACAGCCAGCACGTTTACGTCGCGATCTCGGATGCCGTTCCGCACAGCGTCGCAGATGCCACGGCGCCGGAAGGGCACCGCATCGCGCTCGATCCGAAGATAGGCGGCGGACTTCATGCGATCGACCTGAAGTCCGGCACAATCGTCTGGAGCGCCAGGCCGCCGGCTTGCCGCGCGACTCAGTCTCTCTGCTCGCCCGCGCAATCCGCGGCCGTTACCGCTATTCCGGGCGCCGTCTTCTCAGGCAGCCTCGACGGCCACCTGCGCGCTTACTCCAGCACTGACGGCCAGGTGATCTGGGACTTCGATACCGCCCGCCAGTTCCCAACCGTCAACGGCAAGCCGGCGCGCGGCGGATCCATCGACGCGACCGGAGCAGCTGTAGCAGGCGGCCTCGTCGTCGTCAACTCAGGCTACAACCAGTTCGGCGGAATGCCGGGTAATGTGCTGCTGGCATTCTCTGTGGATGGGAAATAGCGGCTGCTATTTAAAGCTGACGTCCGTCGAAGCTTCGAAGTGCCGATGGTTCCTTTACTGCGCGGCCACATGCCACGTCTCGCGCGATGGAGTGACCCAGACGAAATCGGTCGCCACCGGAAGCAGCCACGAAGCGTCCGCGATCCTGACGTAATCCCAGGAGTAGACCATCTCGCTGCCGCCGTCGAGTTCAACGGGAGTTCCAATCTCCTTCCGTTCCAGTTGCAGGACGTTGCCATCCGTCTCATCGACGAGGATTCTTCCCGTCTGTGCGGCGTCGTATTGCCGGTATCCGACGGCCCCGGCGCCGAAGCATCCGTCGAGTGGGGTACGGAAGCTGTAGACAGTAACTTTCCTGCCGCGCAACTCCTCGCGTCCGGCAAGCTCAAATGTAGTCGCGCAATCCCGGTCGAGCAATGCCTTGAGCTCTCCGCCGAATCCACTGTCCCAGTTAACGCCGGGAATCCAGCCCGAAACAGTTTTGAACGGCTTGCCGTTGATCCGGATGTTCTGTCGCGAGCCTGCGTCGCGGTGAAAGGCGATCTCCGAGTCGACCGTGTCGGCCCGCTTCCGTTTGGTGTCGCCTTTACGGCGCAGGAAGCGGGTCGCCTGTTCGTCCGCGATAAAGTTAGTCATCCTGGCGGCTCTCGCCAGATTCACTTCGCGCACGCGTTCGAGGCCCTCCGGTTCGGTTGACTTCGGCGGCTTCGCCGCTTCCGGCAGAGGCTTGAGCAGATTCTCGCCAGGCTGCCAGGAGAGCGACGCCATCACCTGGGCCGTCTCCTCCGCCGATGGCACGCGAATGAAGTAAATGCGAGTCAACTCCAATGAGTGATATCGTGCCACAGGTGCATCCCAAACCGACTGGATGTGTTTACAGGCGATTTGCACCTGATGGGCAAACTTTGTATTTCGCGACAATCTTTTGCGGGGCGGGTTCACCCGTGCCTGGCAACCTCGCGTCGATGACGATCCCGTTGGAGAGCCGGATTGTAATTGAACTCGCCGAAACAAACCGCAGGTTACCTGTAAAGATCAGGTCTGCCGCGGGGGCGTGCATCGGCATAAGGAGAAGCGCTACCGGCAACAGGTGCTTGAGCATGGACGTATAGCCTTTCGCCGCTACTCTTCCCGCAGCGCGACCGTACATTCCGCGGTCGTCGCCCTGCGCACCGGACCCCACACGGCCATCGGAGCCACGAGAAACACCGCCAAAGCCACTCCTGCAAAAGTGAGCGGATCGGCAGGCACAACGCCGTGCGATAACGACCTCAAAACGCGGCTCACCGCCAAACTTCCCGCGAGCCCGATCACCAGACCGGCAACCAGAGGCTTAAGGCTTTGCCACACCACCATACGGGCAACCGCGCCTGCCGTTGCGCCGAGAGCCATCCGGATGCCGAGTTCGCGCGTCCGCGCCGCCATCAGGTTCGTCAACACCCCGTACATCCCGATCATGGCAAGAGACCAGGCCAGCACGGCGAAGACGCTCATCAGCACGATAGCCTTCTCTGGATCGGACGCAGTCTCACGCATGACATGTTCCATGCTTTCCACATTGGCCACAGGGAGTTCCGGATCGCCCGCCAGCACCGCGGCGCGGATTACATCGGTCAGCGACTCCGGCGTGACCGTAGTCCTTAACAGCAACAATGCATTGGGTGATTCGGTGCGCGCCCGGAAGAACTGCGGCCGGGGATCCTCCAAACCGCCCACCACCCGAAAATTCTCGGCCACGCCGACGATTTCGAAAGGACGATTGTCATCCAGCAGCAAGCGCTGATCGAGCGGATTCCGGCCGGGAAAGAACTTTTCCGCGAAGGCCCGGTTGATCATGACAGCTCCGCCGCCCTGCTTTCCGCTTCCCTTCGCGCAGCTGCTCTGAAAGTCGCCTTCGGTAAAGTCTCGCCCCTCCAGGATCGGCAGTCCCAGCACCCGGAAGTAACCGCCGCCGACTTCCGCCACGTCTGCGTTCGGCAATTCTCCAGGTGGAGGCGCCGGTGCGCCCGCGATCGCGAACGTCGTGAAGTTGATTCCCTTCAAAGGCAGCGTCGTTGAGACTGTTGCGATAGCCACTCCGGGTATGGCGCGCGCGCGGGCGAGCAGCGCGGAGTAAAAACGCGTCCGGCTGGAGGCGTCGGGATAGCGGCTCTCCGGCAGGGAAATGTCGGCGACCGCAAGGTTCCTGAGGCTGAATCCCACGCCTGTCTGAAAGAGCCTCACGAAGCTGCGGATCACCACCACCGAACCGCAGAGCAGCACCACCGCGAGTGCGACTTCCACGATTGTCAGCACCGAGCGGCCGTGAGCCATCGATGCGGATGCTCCGCCTCCGCCCCGGCTCTTGAGCGATTCGTTCAGACCGGCCTTCGATACTGTGACGGCGGGAGCGAGCCCGAACAGCAGCGTTGTCAGCACGCTCACTGCCGCGGCAAACAGGAATACCGTGCCGTTCAGCTCAATATCTTCGGGCCGGTTCATGATCGTCGGCAATTGCAACGCGCTCTCGACCAGGGCCTGCGCGAGCAGTATGCCCACGGCCGCTCCGGCAATCGACAACAGCGCTGATTCCGTAAGCAGTTGCGCGATGATGCGGCCGCGCGACGCGCCCAGCGCCCGCCGGATCGAGATCTCGCGAGCCCGCCGTGCGGCGCGCGCCAGCGTAAGGTTGGCCAGGTTTGCGCACCCGATCAGCAGCAGTATCGCGGCGGCGCCCAGCAGTACATAAAGCGCAACGTCGATGCCGGCGAAATGATCTTCCACCGCCGCCGGAAACACGCTGGCCCGCGAGGCGACGTAACGCGCCTCGTCGGCTTTATGTAAACGATCCTGCAGCGCGTTCAAAGCAAGACGCGCCTGGTCGAGCGATACGCCGTCGCGGAGCCGCGCCATCACATAGAGTGAAAACGCCGTGTCATCGGCGGCCCGGTTCCACATCCGCGAGAGTGGCAGCCAGACCTCCGGTTTCCTCTGGTCCTGGCCTTCATAAGTGGCCGGGAGATGGAATCGCGGCGGCAGAACCCCGATGACTGTGTAAACCTCCCGGCCCAGCGTGATGGACCGGCCGATGGCTGTGGGATCGCGATGGAAACGCTTCTCAAAGTACGCATCCGAGAGGACCGCCACTCTGTCCTGACCGGCCCCCTTTATGGGGGCCTCAGCCATGCCCTTCCCTTCCTGATTGGCGGGGAACAGGTCTCCGGACCCGGCGCGGGCTCCCAGGAATCCAAAAAGGTTGGCTGAGGCGAATCCCGTCGAAATCGTGCGCGGCCGCGCCACGCCCGCTTCGTTCAGCGGCGCTTCGCTGAACGCTGCCACATCGTCGAAAAGCGCGCGCTGCTGCCGCAATTGTTCATAGACGATCCTGGATACCTGAATGCGCGGACCGATCGGGTCCGGCAGCGAAGCGATCTTCTCCCACACGAAGACCAGACGGTTGGCATCGGGATACGGCAAGGCTCTCAGCACCGTCGCATCTATTACGCTGAAAATCGCGGTATTCGCCCCGACAGCGACTGCCAGAATCAGGATGCACAAGAGGCTGTATCCGGGATTGTTACGCAGGCTTCGGAACGCCATTTTCAGATCCCGCGCCGCGTGTTCGACGAGCGGCAGGCTCCATTCGGCGCGCGCATTCTCGGCGGCGAGCGTGAGGTTACCCAGTTCCCCGGGTTCCGCCATCCCGCGCAAGGCATCCAATTCGTCGCGCACCTCCGCCTCGATGGTTCGCCGGCGGCCGGGCGCCAGATTCCGCAGGCGGCGCCAGAGACTCACTTCGCAGCGCCGTCCGGATCCATGATCCTTCCCACGGCGGCGACGAAATCGGTCCATTTAGAATATTCGCTGCGCAGTTGCTTCCTGCCGGCCGCTGTGAGCTTGTAAAATCGGGCGCGCCGGTTGTGCTCCGAAGTCTGCCAGTCCGAAGAGATCCAGCCCTTCAATTCGAGCCGTTTCAGCGCCGGATAGAGGGATCCGAATTCAATCGCCAGCGCCTCGCCCGATTGCGACCGCAAGGCTTTTGCGATTCCGTAACCGTGCAGCGGCCCCAGAATCAGCGCACGCAGAACAAGCATGTCGAGCGTGCCTTGCAGCAGGTCCATATAGAGACATTCTATATACAGAGAATCTATATATCAAGACCCGTGGCAGGGCGGCACTGCGCAATCTGCGACCGATCCGATGAAATAGGTGTATTCTTGGGCAAAATGCAGTTTTCGCTCCTTTCCCCGCGCCGCAGGCATCGCGAAGCCTTCGCTGCCGTTTCTTTCCTCATTCTGAGCGCGCCTCTGTCAGCGCAGTGGATCAACTACCCTACCGATGGAGTGCCTCGAAAAGCCGATGGCAAGGTCGATATGTTCGGCCCCGCGCCTCGCCTTGCGAACGGCAAGCCCGACCTCAGCGGAATCTGGACCACCGCGGAACCCAATCGCCGCACCGGGGCTTTATCGAGTCCCAAAGAGAAGCAGGCCCCCAGAAACGCGGCCACTCCCGAGGCACAAGCTCCTGGTGATCCAGGCGACATTACGGCCTCCCGCCAGATGGCAAACATCGGCGTCGATCTTCCGGGAGGCTTGCCATATCAACCCTGGCTCGTGCCGATCGTCAAGGCGCGCACCAATAACCTGGCGAAAGACGACCCGCACATCCGGTGCCTGCCGGATAACTTTCTGCGCGCCTACGGGCTGCCGCACTTGCTGAAGTTTGTCCAAAAGCCAAATCTGTTGCTCGTGCTCAATGAAATGAATGCCGGATACCGCCAGATGTTTACCGATGAACGTCCGCTGCCCAAAGATCCGAACCCATCGTGGCAGGGATATTCGTCGGCAAAGTGGTCGGGCGACACGCTGGTGGTCGACACGATCGGTGTGCGCAACGACACCTGGATCGATTGGAACGGCAGCGTGCTGACCGAAGCGGCCAAAGTGCGGGAGCAGATGCGACGCCCGGATTTCGGACATCTTGAGATTGAGGTCACTGTCGACGACCCCAAAGCTTACACAAAGCCCTGGACCGTCACTCTGAAAGAACGCATCGTTGTCGATACGGATTTGATCGACGAGATTTGTCTGGAAGACGAGCAGTCGCTCAAGCACATGAAGTGAATTGCGCAATCTACAAAGGCTCGCTTACATCACGGCGCTTCCGAGCCGGCGCGCGTCAGCAGGCGATCAGCACCTGGCGGCAGGTATCACCGGCGGTGAAGTCGGCGCAACGGAAGCAGCGCCCGCAGACGCTCGTCGCGCATGAACAGGCCGGCCCACGCAATGATGGCTGTCGACAGCGGTACCAGCACCGGATACGGTTCACCAATTCGGGTGTAGGCGGCGATGGCGCCGCCGAGATAACCGGTAAGCAGGATCGCACCCAGCACTGCGGTCCACGGAATTACGTAAAGAACGATGCAGCCAAGCTGCAGGAACGCAAGCAGCGGCAAAGCGCTGTCCGGCCAGCCGATTCTCGCGAACTCCCTGACGTAGGGCGGGTTTTGAGTGAGTTTCCAGGTAGCGCTCGTCAGCACCACGAAGACCGGCCAGATCGAAACGAGCCGGCCGGCCCACAACATCCAGAGTTTCCATTTGATTTGGCGAACCGGAACTTCGGCGGCGGTCATTCAGCGTTCTCCTTAAAAGCGCAGCACTCACTTAACGCGCAGCGCCCAGCAGCGTAGTATATGCGAAGGCGACGACCAACGCCCGCCGGTTGTGCGCGTTTTCCGACAGTGGTACCCTGCGAGAATCAATGCCAGATCGGTTCGGAGAATGGTTCCGCGAGGGGGACTGGTATGTCCGCCAGGAGCGCACCAACAGAGCGCTGCGCCGCGTGCGTGAAGAGTCGGCCATCGGACTCACCTCGGGCTTGATTGGACTCGTCACCTGGGCGGGCGAGTGGAAAGGCAACGAGCTGCGGGTGAACGCGCTGGGCTGTGAAAGCACCGTTACGTACAATCAGGGAAAGATCGTCTGCCGTCTGAAGATCGCCATGCCGCTGATGTTCATGCAGCAGAAAATTCTCGCCGACGTCGGCAACCTGACCGTACGCGTGGCGGGCGCGCATGTCACCGGCGAAAAAGACGTCTTCATCGTGCACGGCCATCAGTTCGCCGCGCGCACCCAGCTTCGCGACATCTGCACCGGGCTGGGCTTGAAGCCGCTCGTACTTGTCGAGCAGGACGATCTCGGCTTCACCGTTATCGAAAAGTTCGAATACTACGCGCGCACCTGCTCGTTCGCTTTCGTCATCATCACGCCGGATGATGAGACCGCCGGCGAAGACGGCCTCATGCGCCGCCGCGCCCGGCAAAACGTGATCATGGAGCTCGGATGGTTCATGGCCTATCTGGGCCGGGACCGCGTGGCCATTCTCCATCAAGGCGATCTGGAGATTCCATCCGACATCACCGGCGTCATCACGATGCGCTTTGACCAAAACGTAAGCGAGCTCGCCGCGCCCATCGCAACGCGCCTGCGTTACGCGGGGCTGATCGAATCCTGATCGGCGCGCAACGCGCGCGCCCGTGTAGTAAGAACAAATTGGTGAGAGTTCAGATCGAAAAGCTCGTTTACGGCGGTGACGGGTTGAGCCGCGTCGACGGCGAGGTTGTGTTTACGCCATTCGTCCTGCCGGGCGAGACCGTGGACATCGAGAGGGCAGGCTCCCAAAAGCACGCACAGACCGCACGTCTGGTGCGGGTCGAGCAAGCATCGGCGGAGCGCGTGACGCCGCCCTGCCCTGTCTTCGGGAAGTGCGGGGGGTGTTCGTATCAACAGGCGAGTTACGAAGCTCAATTGCGATGGAAACGGGATATCCTCGCCGAGACTCTCGCGCGCGTGGGGAAGATTGCGGTCGAGCCGGCGCGGATCGCGATTGAGAGCGCCGAGCCCTTTGGATATCGCAATCGGGCACAATTCCATTTCGAGCGCGGGCGCGTCGGCTACCGCGAAATGAATTCGCGCCGGTTGGTTCCGGTTGCGGCTTGTCCGATCAGTTCTCCGAAAGTCAATGAAGCGCTGGCGGCCCTGAACCGCATGGCGAAGGACCGGCGCTGGCCGGATTTCGTCGGCTCGCTTGAAGTATTCACCGATGAACGGCAAGTGCAGTGGAACGTCCTCGAGAGCGGGCGTCCGGTGGCGCGGCGCTTTTTCGATTGGCTGGGCGAAGAAGTTGCGGGAACAGTAGCTGGGCCACTCGATTATGAAGTGGGAGAAGACACCTTCCAGGTGAGCGGGACTTCGTTTTTCCAGGTGAATCGCTTTCTGACGCCGCGGCTGGCCGCGCTGGCAACCGGGGACGCAAGCGGCGACGGTGAGGCGTGGGACTTGTACGCGGGCGTGGGGCTGTTTTCATTGCCACTGGCACGCCGATTCGGGAGAGTGCGGGCTGTGGAGGCGGGGCGCGGCGCGGCGGATTTGCGAATCAACGCAGCGCGCGCCGGATCCTCGATCGATGTGGTCGCCGAACAGACGGAAGTGTTTCTCGCAAAGGCGAAAGCTGCGCCGGACTTTGTGTTGGCGGATCCGCCCCGCGCGGGATTGGGAAAATCCGCGGCCGCGCGCCTCGCCGAGTTAAAGCCGAAACGCCTCGTAATCGTGGCGTGCGATCCGGCGACTTTGGCGCGGGATTTGGGAGCGCTCGTCTCGTCCTATGAGATTGAAGAGATCACGATGGTGGACCTGTTTCCACAAACGTTTCACCTGGAAACGATCATCCGTTTGCGGCCGCGCGATTAGGACGGCAAACTCACAGGCGAGCCAGCTCCGCGAGACTCAGGCGGCCGGTGTAGATTGCCATACCGACCGCGGCGTGGATGTTCATGGCAATGAGCGCCTGAACATCTTCTATGGTCGTGATGCCTCCGGCGGCGGTGATTTCGTGGTTAGTCGATTCGCGAAGGCGCCGGAACCAATCGAGGTCGGTGCCCTGCATCATGCCTTCCTTGTCCACGTAGGTGCAGAGGAAGCCCGAGCAGTAAGGTTCCAGCTCGCCGATGACTTCTTCGGCGGTCCACGAGGTGGCCTCCTGCCAGCCTTTGACGACGATGCGTCCGCCCTTCGAGTCGAGGGCGAGGACGAGGCGGTCGCGCCCGACGGCATCCACAAGCGATTGCAGGAAGGCGTGATCAGGGCCATCAACGCTGAATGCCGACGTCCCGACAATGATGCGATATGCCCCCTGATCGAGAAGCGCGCGGGCGCGGGCGACGGTCCGAACTCCTCCACCGACACGCGTGAGGGCTTTGGCGGCGAGCATCTCGACGAGATCGTCGTTCGCGCCGCGTCCCATGGCGGCGTCGAGATCGATGACCTGAATCTGCGGGAAAGCGGAGAAGCGGCGCAGCATCTCATCGGGACTGTCGCCTTCGAGTGCCTTCTCGCGCCCCTGCACGAGCTGCACGACTTTGCCGTCCATGAGGTCGATGCAAGGCAGAATCACTGGGTTGGCCTCACTGGAACGCCGGCGCGTTCGAGACTTTGTTTGAGATCGCCGACCGTGTATGTGCCGTAGTGAAAGACAGATGCAGCGAGAGCGGCATCAGCTTCGCCGCCGGTAAGGACTTCCACGAAGTGTTCCGGTGTACCCGCGCCTCCGGATGCGATGACCGGAATGTGCGTCGCGCGGGAGACAGCGCGTGTAAGAGCACAGTCGAAGCCGGTCTGGACGCCGTCGGTGTCCATCGACGTGAGCAGAATTTCGCCCGCGCCGAGGGCTTCGCCGCGCGCGGCCCATTCGACGGCGTCGATGCCCTCGTCGTCGCGTCCTCCGCGTGTGTAGACGTGCCATTTGTCCGCGCTGTGCCGGCGGGCGGCTTCTTCTGAAACGACGCGGCGGGCGTCAATAGCAAGGATGACCGCCTGCGCGCCGAATTCCTGACTGAGTTCGGAGATGAGCTCGGGACGTCGTACCGCAGCGGTGTTGATCGACACTTTGTCCGCGCCGGACATGAGAATCCGGCGCGCATCCGCGACGGACCGGATGCCTCCGCCGACCGCCAGCGGTATGAAGACTTTGCGAGCCGTGCGGGCGACGACGTCGGCCATGATGGCGCGGGCGTCGCTCGAAGCGGTGATGTCGAGGAAGACGAGTTCATCCGCGCCTTGCTGGTTGTAGCGATCGGCAAGTTCGACGGGATCACCTGCGTCCCGGAGGTTCACGAAGTTCACGCCTTTGACGACGCGTCCGGCGGTTACGTCGAGGCAGGGGATGATTCTTCTGGCTAGCACGACAGCTCCACGAAGTTGCGGACAATCGCGAGACCGAGCGGGCCGGATTTTTCGGGGTGGCACTGGACGCCGAAGACGTTGCCGGATTCGAGCACCGCGGTGTAGGGCAGCGTGTAGGTGCAGCTCGCGGCGGTCTGGTCGACGACCGGCACATAGTAACTGTGAGCAAAGTAGACGTAGGGGTCCGTCGGGAGTCCTGCAAGCAGGCGCGAGGGGCGCACGGGACTGAGATGATTCCATCCCATGTGTGGGACGCGCGCGGAGCCGCCGAAACGCTTCACCTGGCCGGGGAAGATACCAAGTCCGCGTTGATCGGGGGCTTCTTCGCTGGAGTCGAAGAGTCCCTGGAGGCCGAGGCAGATGCCGAGGAAGGGCACGCCCGCGCGAATGCGGCTGATGAAAGCATTGCGGACGTTCATTTCGTCGAGCGCGCGCAGCATCTGTCCGAAGTGGCCGACGCCGGGGAGGATGATTTTGGGAGCGCGCTCGAGCCCGGCGGCATCGCGGACGAGCTCGTAGGTTGCGCCGATTTCGTCGAGGGTGTTCTGGACTGAGCGAAGGTTGCCGGCGCCATAGTCGAAAATCGCAATCATTTGCTCGCCACCGCGCACAACGGACCTTCGGCCTGTGCGCTCACAACAATCCTTTCGTCGACGGGAGCTGGTCTTTAAGTTGTGCGTCCATCGAGCAGGCGTAGCGCATGGCGCGCGCCCAACATTTGAAGATGGCTTCGAGCTTGTGGTGGTTCGAGCGTCCGTAGAGAACTTTGGCGTGCAGGTTGGCGCCGGCGTGCTGGACAAAGCCGCCGAAGAAATCCTCGGCGAGCTCGGTCTGCAGGTCGCCGACGAGCCGCGTTTTGACGCGGTCTTTGTAGACGAGCGCGGGGCGTCCGCCAAGGTCGACGGCGACGACGGCGAGCGTTTCGTCCATCGGGAGAACGAAGTATCCGGCGCGGTTGATGCCCTTTCGATCGCTGAGGGCTTTGGAGAAGAGTTGGCCTATTACAATACCGGTGTCTTCAACGGTGTGGTGCTGGTCGACGTCGAGGTCTCCTTTGGCAGCGAGGGTCAGGTCGAAGCCGCCGTGTTTGGTGAAGAGCTCGAGCATGTGGTCGAGGAAGCGGATGCCTGTCGAGATCTGGTACTGGCCGCGGCCCTCGATGCGCAGGTTGCCGGAGATTTGGGTTTCTTTGGTGTTGCGCTGCAGTTTAGCTGTTCGAGCCAATGACCACCTCCAGAGCGTTGATGTCGTCGAGGACAGCGATGGCGCCTTCGGCGCGGAGAAGGCGAACGAGGTCGTCGTAGCGCGGGTTCGCGCGCGAGGCGATGCCGATGAATGGAATCTTGGCGGCGCTCGATGCGCGGGCATCGTCCACCGTGTCGCCGATGTACCAGCAGTTGCCGTGCGCGAGGGCGGAGCAGATTTTGTGCAGCCCTTCGGGGTCAGGCTTCGAGCGCGCCACATCGTCGGAGCCGATGACGGGGTCAAAGCGGCCGGGGAAGAAACGATCGAGGGTGATGTGCGCTTCCCAGCGCAGGCGTCCAGTGAAGACGGCGAGGTAATGGCGCTCGCCGAGGCGGTCGAAGAGTCCGTCGGCGGCGATCCATTTCTCTCTCAGGATGAGCCCGTCGGACTTCTCGCCCTGGAAGATCTCCTGGAAGTAGTCGACAACGTCCGGATAAAGTGTGTCGCCGCCGTATTCCTGAATCAGGCGCGTCGAGAGGAGCCAGTCGTCGTTCCAGCCGCCGCGGTTTTTCCAGTCCTGAATTTCTTCGTGCGAAGGCCTCGAGCCGGTGAAGTGCTCGACTGTAGCCTGGATCGCCGCCCGGTAGGATTCGTTGACGTCGACGAGGACGCCATCCATATCGAAGATGAGAAGGTCTTTTTTGCTCACCAGATTTTCTCCAGTTCGTCGAGGACGGCCCGCGCCTGCGCGCACGTGCCCGCCGTGATGCGCACGCCGCCCGGGATTTCGTAGCTGCGGTCGCGCACAAGGATGGCTTTGTCGCGCAGCGCGTCGCGGACTTCGATGGCTCGGTCTCCGAAATATCCAAGAATGAAGTTGGCGGAGCTGGCGGCTTGTTTGATGCCGAGCTTTTCGAGTCCGGCGCGCAGAAGGTCACGGGCGCGGAGGGCTTCGGCGACATAGTTGGCGACGAATTCGCTGTCCTCAACGGCAGCTTCGGCGGCGAGAGCGGCGAGCATGTTCACGCTGTAAGGCGACTGGGCTTTGTGCAGATACGCGACATTGCCGGCCTGCGAGAAGAGACAGCCCACGCGCATGGCGGCCATCCCGTAGACCTTGGAGAAGGTCCGGCTGACGAAGAGGTTGGGGTGGTCGTTGAGGAGCGGGAGCGCGGTGATGCCGCAGAACTCGTAGTAGGCTTCGTCAATCAGGACGGCGGCTTGCGGGGCGCGGGCGAGGATTTGTTCGATTGAAGCGACGCCGGCCGCGGTGCCGGTGGGGTTGTTGGGGTTCGATATCAGGATGGCGCGCGTGCCGGGTGTGATCGCGTTGAGGAGTTCGTCGAGCGGGAATGCAAGCGTCTCCGGACGGTAGTCGACTTCTTTGATGCGTGCGCCCGCGACTTCGGAGTAGAACCGGTACATGGCATATGACGGGCGCAGGATGATGACTTCGTCGTTGTCGTCGACGTATGTGTTGACGAGGACCTGGATGGCTTCGTCGGTTCCGTTGGTGAGGAGGAGCTGGTCAGGTTTGACGCCGAAGTGTGCCGCGAGTTTCGGTTTGACTGTTGTGTATTCCGGGTAGATTGTCAGGGCGTCGGTCCTCAGGTAGCGCGTGAGGGCTTCGATGACGCGTTCCGAGCAGCCTGTCGTGTTCTCGTTGAAGTCGAGGCGGAGTTTATTGGCGCGTCCGGCGCTGGGCGGCGAATAAGGCGCCATTTTTTGAATCGCTGCGCGGGGCGTTAAGAAGGCGCCGGCAGGGTGCCGAGCGGGCACCCCTAAAGGGGATGGCCCGACGCCACGAGGGTCAGGCAAGGCGAACCTCCACCGAACGCGCGTGGGCTTCGAGACCTTCGGCGCGGGCAAGCGTGGTGATCGAGGGCGCGAGTCTTGCGAGAGCACGGCGATCGAGGTGCTGGATCGAGATCACCTTTACGTAGTCGGCGGCGGAGAGTCCGCCACGCAGACGGGCGGCGCCGCTGGTGGGGAGGACGTGGTTGGGTCCGGCGGCGTAATCTCCGGCAGCTTCGGGGCTGAATGGGCCGATGAAGATGCTGCCGGCATGGCGGATTTGCGGGATGAGTTCCTCATGATGAATGCTGAGGTGCTCCGGGGCGAAATCGTTTGAGAGTTCGGCCGCTTCGTCCAGATTCTTCACGATTACGATTGCGCTGTTTTTGTCTATGGCTTTGCGCGCTACCGCCGCCGTCGAGAGGGTTGCCAGTTGGCGCTCGATCTCCTTCGCAACCTGAGTGGCAAGGCGCTTCGACGTGGTGAGGAGAACGGCGCTGGCGTCGGTGTCGTGCTCAGCCTGCGCGAGCATGTCCGCAGCGAGGAATCTGGGGTCGCCTTCGGCGGCGATGATGAGGATCTCGGTGGGTCCCGCGATGAAGTCGATGCCGACTTCTCCGGCGAGAAGCTTCTTGGCCGCGGCGACGTAGATGTTGCCGGGTCCGACGATGCGGTCGGCGCGCGGGACGGTTTTCGTTCCGTACGCGAAGGCGGCGATGGCCTGCGCGCCGCCCATTTCGAAGACTTGATGGATTCCCAGAAGGTGCGCGACGCCATAGATTTCATCCACGGGCTTCGGGCAGGCGATGCAGATGTTCTTCACGCCGGCCGCGAGCGCGGGCACAGCCGTCATGATGACGGTCGAGGGAAGCGGGTAGCGTCCGGCGGGGATGTAGCAGCCGACGGTGTCGAGCGGGCGCACGATCTGGCCGAGTTTGAGGCCGGAAGAGAAGAGTCCATGGTAGTCGCGAGGAAGTTGCTTTTCGGCGAAGCGGCGGACGTTGGCGGCGGCCACTTGCACCGCCTCGCGAAAGGCAGGCGTGAGGCGGGCGGCGGCGTTTTCGAGCTCGGCGGATGACACCAGAACGGACCTGCGCGCGAAGCCGTCAAACTTCTTCGCATAGTCGATCAGGCCGCGGTCTCCGGTTTTGCGGACCGCTTCCAGGATTGGGCGCACCGCGGCTTCGGCTTCCTGAAGGCGCGCGGTGCGGCGCGTGAGGAGGCGCTTCGATTCGGCTGATGTCAGGACGGGGATCATGGCCTACATCACGATCTTGTTGAGCGGATATTCCACAATGCCCTCGGCGCCAGCCTGTTTGAGGCGCGGGATGATGGTCCGGACCGTCGACTCATCCAGAATCGTATTGACGGCAAGCCACTTGTCGTCGCTCAGGTGCGAAACAGTCGGGCGTTTGAGGGCCGGCAGCACGCCGAGCACCGCGTCGACGTTGTCCTTGTGGACGTTGAGCATCAGGCCGACCTTCCCGAGAGCGGCGATGGCGCCATCGAGGAGAAGCTTGAGATCCTGCAGCTTTTTGCGCTTCCACGAGTCGACCCAGGATTTACTATTGGCGATCAGCTGGGTGTTCGATTCGAGAATGGTTTCGACGATGCGGAGCTTGTTGGCGCGCAGCGAAGAGCCGGTCTCGGTGACTTCGACGATGGCGTCGGCAAGCTCGGGCGGTTTGACTTCGGTGGCGCCCCAACTGAATTCAACCCGGGCGTTGACGCCGTTGCGCTCGAGATAGCGCTTGGTGGTGGCGACGAGCTCGGTCGAGATGATCCTGCCCTCGAGATCCTTGACGGACTGAAAGGGACTCGCTTCGGGAACCGCGAGCACCCAGCGGACTTTACCGAAACTCTGCTTGGCATAGACAAGGTCGGCGACCGCGACGACATTGGCGCCGACTTCTTCAACCCAGTCGAGCCCGGTGAGTCCGGCGTCGAGGATGCCGTCTTCGACGTAGCGGGCCATTTCCTGAGCTCGGATAAGCATGCACTCCATTTCGGGATCGTCGATGGCGGGAAAGTAAGAGCGCGAGCTGGTGGTGATATTGAAACCGGCGCGGCGGAAGAGGTCGACAGTGGCGTTCTCGAGGCTGCCTTTGGGGATGCCGAGCTTGAGTTTCCTGACCACTGGCGCTTCTCGCTGAGGGTCCGTGGCGGGGATAAAGCCTGACCGTTCGCTCATTGATGGCCACCGTAGACAGCAGCGGGGTCGTAGGTGCGCGGTTCGCCTTCGACCCACTGCTGGCCGTCGGGCGCTGTTTGGTCAAGCTTCCTGTAAAAGCAGCTTTGGTAGCCGTTGTGACAGACGCCGGGTCCGAGGGACTCGACTTTGATGACGAGCGAGTCCTCGTCGCAGTCGGTGGAAATTTCGCGGACGGCGAGGCGGTGTCCGGAGGTTTCGCCCTTCATCCAGAGCTTGTTGCGCGAGCGGCTGTAAAAAGTCACAAAGCCGGTGTCGCAGGTTTTCCGGAAAGCTTCGTCATTCATGAAGCCGACCATGAGGACGCGGTTGGAGGTGGAGTCCTGTATGACCGCGGGGATCAGACCGTCGAGTTTGCTGTAGTCGAGACTCATTTTCGATGCTTTCCTGCTTTCTGAATGCGCGGCCCGCAAGGACAGCGGGCAATAAAAAAGCCCGCCGGTCCGCGGCGGGCATCCCTTCGTTTTGACTTAAGAATTCGAGTTTAAGCCAGGACCCGCCACACACTGATCGCCCGATGGTGGTGATGGTGCAGGCGTGTGGCCGTCACGGACATAAAGCAATAGTGTAGCAGGTCGGTGTGCGGCGGCTCAAGGCGGCGGCGGACAGGTGCCGCGGCGGACAGGTGGCGGCGCGCGGACATTGCCGGGCGGCTTGGGTGCCTTGGGATCGGGCCGGTGGCCGGGGCTTTGTTTTCAGTGGCTTCCTGGGTTCTAACGGCCAAAATCGTATCCGTGCTCCGGCCTGAAGCAACCGGTGCCGGAAGCCAAAGTGAAGCCGAACCAAACTCTAACAGACGCAAAACGAATCCTGGCCGAACCCAAACAGAGCAAGGTCCCCGAATGCGGATAAGGCTCCGCAAGCAGTTTTGGTTGAGCTTGTTGGAGATATTCACGTGCTGTGAAAAAATTGGGTGCAATGCGCATTCGGGCTCTTTTCTGAAGACCACGGCCCCTTGTGACTCGCCGGAGGTCCGACCGCAGGTTTTCATCCACCTTTGTTTTCTTCATAAGATAAGGTTTTCTTCATGAGAAAGCGCAGACATTTCTATCCGGCTTCAGTATGCATGACCGAAAGGCGGATAGAGCGGCCGATGGCTGTAAGTCGCAGGTTTTTATTGGGAAATTTCGGTCCTCGCGTGGAACCGACAGCGAGGATTCGTCTGGTTTAGGCTGGAAATTAGCCAATTTCGGGAGGAAGTCGCATAAATCTGAAGACCGTCGAGCGGAGCCCAGAGGAAGAGACTCCGGCAGTGTCCTAATTTGAAAATTCACACCTGCGGTTGCAGGATCGGATGGCTGTATTGAGCGTGCTCCTGATCCACTCGGAAACCGTCATCTTACTGGCCTTTGCCGCCGCTTCGACCGCTTTGATGGCTTCGGGAGAGAAGCGAACCGGCACGATACGGCCCTTGGCAGTCCACCGTCGTTGTCTATCGAAAAGATCTCGTTTTCCAGACCTCGCGCCAGCAACTCCGCTTCATGAGCGCCGAGAGGTGGGTCGATGGTTAAGGCCGGCGCCAGATTCCGGTCGGCTACGGTCCACACTCGCTCATATGGCTCTTGCAGGCGAGCTGTCGCCTCTTCACGCCAGTCTCTGGCCCCCGGATCTCGGTTTTGCATATTCCTGTCACCAAGATTATTACTGGCGGCCGACTCGGGCAACAAGCCCAATGGCTAGATTCTCGGCTCATACCACATCGCCACCCGCCCGAGCCGAACTTCCCCGACTCGCGAGCCTCAAGTCGACACGCTTCAATAGCCCCGCGAACAACGTCGGCCCAGGACCCGCCAGCCTGGACGTGGTCAACCGAGGCGTCCAGTACCGGGTACTCGATGCCTCGACTTTGACGCTCGCCTCACGTTCCAATTAAAATATGCCGCGGCGGAAGTAAGGGACTGACTTCATAAACAGGCCAGCCTAACGCTGCCGGCACGGAGGAATGATGGATATTAACGCAATCCTAGCAGGCCTGCGCCGGGAACATGAGCAGCTTGGAGAAGCGATTCTTAGCCTCGAGCGCCTCGTCGCAGGAGGCGCAAAGCGTCGTGGGCGCCCGCCGCTCTGGCTGTCAGAACTAAAAGAGAAGCGCAAGCCCGGTCGGCCGGCGGGGAGCACGAATAAGAGATCCGTCAAAGTCGCCGCAGCCGGGCAGAACGCTTAATTTTCTCGTAAACCGCATTTTCAACTTCGACGCGTCTGCACGCCGAGGGCGAAGATCAAACAGCTAGCGATAAAAACCGATATCGCGCCGCGTCAAAATCCACAGAAGCCGGGATTCAGTCTTGAGAGCCCGGCCGCCTGTTACTTCGTTACCACCAGAATCGAAAAGGAATCGGGCACCATCTTGCCTCCATAGCCCGCCACGCCCG
>DASZLP010000122.1:0-34179 GCA_035552355.1 Bryobacteraceae bacterium
GGTAGAGCGCAGCCCTGAAAAGGCTGGCGTCGGCGGTTCGATTCCGTCTCTGGCCACCACACTCTCAACGTGCACCGGATGACTCGTAGCGCTCTCGATTCCACCGTTATTCCGGTCGGACAACGCTCCCGGTTTCATAGACAAATCAGGACAGTTCCGCCGGTGTGGACGCGACGCCGCTAAACCTTAAGCAGGGGAGCAGTGCATGACCGTTACCCTGAATCTCAGACCCGAGGTCGAAGCCGGACTCGCAGCACACGCGCAGGCGACCGGCATGAAGCTTGAAGACTATCTCCAGTACCTCGTCGACAAGACCTCTCTCCCCGTATTGCCGAAGCCGAATCCGCGAACTTAGGGATTGACGCCGCGGAAGATGACATGGCGGTGAATGGAGCCCACCGCTCGACCGGTCCCGCGTACGAGCTGTCTCCGGAGGAGTGGATACGGCAATTTGAGGTGGACGCGGAATCATGCCGGAAACGCTGTCGTACTGCCGGATGAAGCGATGGAACGGGAATCAATCTACGGCGATCGCCCCGATAGATGGATTCATCCACGTTTGTCGATACGAACTTTCTGCTGCGGTTGCTGCAACTCGCGCACGCACAGAACGCGACAGCCTCCGCGGCCGTCCGAAATTTACGGGTGCGAAAAACAGACCTTTGCTTCGTTCCTCAGAATCTGGTGGAGTTCTGGGCCGTCGCTACACGTCCGCTGGTAGATAACGGTTTGAGGATGACATCGCCGCTGATTGCCGCCGAAATTCGGGGAGTAAGGAATCTCTTTCGTCTGCTGGAAGGTGCGCCGGGCATTGCGGATGAGTGGGAAAACTGGTCACCAAACATGACACCGGGCAAAGAGGCGCATGAGGCGCACCTTGTCGCGGCCACGCATATTCACGGAGTACTCCGCATTCTGACCTTCACCGGAGCGGACTTTAAACGGTATGGAAGCGTTGGCATAGTAGAACCTTCCCTGGTGGCGGCATGATAAAGCCTTTGACTCACAGCCGGTAACAAGTAACAAGCGGGCAAGTCCCACGTCCCCAACGCCGCGCCTCACGCACCCGGCAGGATGACAGCCGCCCCGTCGATCGAATCGCGCTTCAGCGCCAGCAGCGCCTCGTTCGCCTGATCGAGGGGAAAACTCGTGGTTCTCGGCTTTAATCCGATTCTGTTCGCGATGTCGAGGAAATCCCGCGCATCGGCGCGCGTCATATTGGCAACGCTCCGGATTTGCCGTTCACCCCAGAGCAGGCTGTCGTAGTCGAACTCCGGGATGCGATCGAGGTGAATGGCATTGATCGCGACCACTCCGCCTTTCCTGAGACTCGAAAGCGCGGCTACCACGACATCGCCGCTGGGCGCGAAGGTGATCGCACGGTCGAGCCCGGCCGGTGGCTTCTCAACCTCCGTTCCAACCCAGTCCGCCCCGAGGGACTCGGCCAGCTTTCGATGCGAAGCTCCGCGTGTCGACACGTAAACCCGGCATCCCCACGCGCGCAGAACCGAAATCGCGAGATGAGCCGATGCCCCGAATCCGAAAAGCCCGACACGATCCCCGGGCTCCACGCCGGCAACACGAAGGCTGCGGAAGCCAATGATTCCGGCGCAGAGAAGCGGTGCTGCGAGCAGGTCGTCGAGCCCTTCGGGAAGCGGAAAAACAAAATCGGCGCGAGCCAGCGCGAACTCCGCGAATCCGCCGTTCACTGAATAGCCTGTGAACACGGGAGAATCGCAGAGATTCTCCATACCGCGGCGGCAGTAAGGGCAGGTGTTGTCGACGCCTCCCATCCACGACACTCCCACGCGCGTGCCCGCAGCCAGGTCCGCCGTCGCCCCTTCCACAATCTCTCCCACGATCTGGTGCCCCGGAATCACCGGACGCTGCCGGGGCGGCAACTCACCTTCCACGATGTGCAGGTCAGTGCGGCAGACCCCGCAGGCGCGCACGCGCAGCAGCACATGACCCGGCACGAGCGGCGGTCTGGCCGCTTCGCCGATCGTCAGCGGACGTTGTTCGACGGACGCTGGAGTCTGAAGGAGCGCGGCTTTCATATCTTCTCGCGCATTCCGGTCGCGTGGCGCGGGCGCACTGTCAGAATGGCACGTTTTGCAGACGCATCCTTCTCCGGAAGCGCGCCGTGTGTCGCTCCCGATACGCTTGCCGCTTGGCGGCCATCACCGAAGGTGAGATGATCTACCACAGAGAAAAATGCCCACCACTGAAATGCCAATGCGCACACTCGGCCGCAGCGCTGAGAAAGTCTCGGCCATCGGACTCGGCGGCTGGCATCTCTCGCTGAAGCACGTCGATGGAAGTCTCGCCGAGCGAATCATGCGCTCTGCCGTCGATCGCGGCATCAACTTCTTCGATAATTCCTGGGACTATAACGAAGGCGAAAGCGAGAGGCGCATGGGACGCGCCCTGCGTGACGGTTATCGCAACAAAGTCTTCCTGATGACGAAGATCAACGGCCGCACGCGCAAGGAGGCGGCGAAACAGCTCGACGAGTGCCTGCAGCGGCTGCAGGTCGAGACCATCGATTTGCTGCAGCACCACGAAGTGATCCGCTTCGAAGACCCCGACCGCATCTTCGCCGACGACGGCGCGCACGCCGCGCTCCTCGAGGCTCGGCAGCAGGGCAAGATCCGCTACATCGGCTTCACCGGCCACAAAGATCCGCGCATCCATCTGCACATGCTGGAGGTCGCGGCCGCCAACGGGTTCGTCTTCGACGCGGCGCAGATGCCCCTCAATGTGATGGACGCGCACTTTCGCAGCTTCGCGAAGATGGTTGTCCCGGAGCTTGTGCGGCAGGGCATCGGCGTACTCGGGATGAAGAGTCTGGCGAACGGTCAGATCCTCCGGTCGCACACAGTGACGCCGATCGAATGCCTGCAATATGCGCTCAACCTCGACACGTCGGTTGTGATCACGGGAATCGACAGCATGGCGATCCTCGATCAGGCCTTCGAAGCCGCGCGGACTTTCCACCCGATGACGGCGGAAGAGGTTGGGAAGATCGTATCGAAGACCAGGCAGGCCGCATCGCGCGGCGAGTTTGAGTTGTTCAAGACGACATCGATCTACGATGGGACCGCGGCCCATCCGCAATGGCTTGGTGAGGAGCCGGAGCGTGTCCGCGCGGTGCTCCAATCGGATTAGTCAATCTCCCCGGCAGCGCACGGTGGTGGCAAAGGCTCAGGCCTCTGACAGGCTCGCTCTCGAAATAGAGCCGCGCCCACCACGGCGGACTCCCCACTCTCCAGTACAATGGCACAACACTCATGTCCCACCTGTTCTTCTTCAGTTACGCCAGAGTAAACATGAAGCGGGCAGCGGATGGCGAACTCGTCCGCGCCTTTCGCGAAGCCCTTGAAGGTGAAGTGGATCAACTACTCGGCGGCACGACCGAGGAGATCTGTTTTTTCGACAGCACCGATATCGAAGCCGGGGTTCAGTGGCCCGCTACTCTGGCCGACGCGCTTCGCACTTCGCGTGTGGCGGTCTGTCTGTATTCGCCGCATTATTTCAACAGCACCTGGTGCGGCAAAGAACTCCGTGTATTTCTCGACCGCGCCGCCGGTGCGCCGCAAGCGCCGGCCCCTGTGCCGGTAATCCCGGTAATATGGGTGCCCGCTCCACAAGGTCTTCCGGCGCCGGTCGAGAGCATTCAGACCCACGACGCGACGTTCCCTGACTCGTACTCGCGGCTTGGCCTGCGTCAGGTGATGAACGTCGGAACCAAAGCGGATTTCAATCTGATCGTCAGCGCACTGGGACGGCGCATCTTCGACGCTGTTCGCGCGAATGCCCTGCCGTCGCTGGCTCAGCTCGATCTCGAGAACGTCGTCTCCGTGTGGGATGCCGCCGCCAACGCCGATCCGGCCTCTCATAAAAAAGGCGGCATAAGCAAGACCTGCTTCGTTTTCGCCTCCCGCCATGGCTGGGACTGGCAACCCTACGCCGGTCAGCCCACCATCGGCGCGCTCGCGCAAACCGTCAGCGGTCAGTTGGGTCTGAAGTACGAAGAACTTCCCTGCGATGCCACACTTCCCGGCCGCCTGCGCGACACTCACGAGCACGATGTTCCGACAGTTGTTTTCGCAGACCCGTCGAGCGCGTCAGTCGAGCCAATCGAAAGCGTCCTCCAAAGCTACGATCAGGTCTACTTCCTCAACTGCGGCCTGATCGCCGCCTGGGAAAGTGCGACGCCCGCCCCTGTCAGCGACCCACGCTGGTCTCACATCCGCCGCGCTGTCTGTCCTCAGAAGGCCACGGCGCCGCCGCCCCATCATGACTGGCTCTCCACCGTAAGCCCCGAGGATCTCAAGGTGCGCTCGGCGGCCGTCATCGAGGCCATTCGCACGCAGTTGCTCAATAAGGCGCTCGGCAGCAACCTGACAGTCGTTTCGAAAGCGGAGGATGCGAACGTCTCCAGAGAGGCTGAAAACAAGGGTCTCCGGCTCGATACGGCGCCCCAACTGGCGCCCTTCATGAGCGCGTAGGAGGAACTACATGAGTTCCAGGCCTGCCTGCAAGATCATTACTTTCTACTCCTACAAAGGCGGCACAGGCCGCTCCATGGCGCTGGCCAATGTTGCATGGCTTCTGGCGAGCGCCGGCAAACGCGTCCTTGCCATAGATTGGGATCTCGAAGCGCCTGGACTCCATCGCTATTTCGAACCTTTCCTCGACGACAAAACGCTCGAAAACTCCACCGGGGTGATCGATTTCGTACTCGAATTCGCGACCGCCGCGGTATCCAACAGCGAGGGCACCCGGACGCCCGATTGGTTTCGCTCGTATTCGAACATCCTGTTGCACGCAGTCCCGGTGCGCTACAGCTTTCCGCTCGAAGGCGCTCTGCACTTCGTCCCGGCGGGCCAGCAGGATGGCGCTTACGGACTGCGCGTCAATTCGTTCGACTGGCCCCGCTTCTATGAAAAGCTCGGCGGGGGCGTGATGCTGGAATCGATGAAGCAACTGGCCCGCGAGGGTTACGACTATGTGCTGATCGACAGCCGTACGGGTGTGAGCGACACCTCGGGTGTCTGCACGGTTCAGTTGCCCGACGAACTTGTCGTCTGCTTCACGCTCAACCGCCAGAGCATCTACGGAGCTTCGGCGGCGGCGCTCTCGGCCTTGCGGCAGCGAACGAATACCGAAGGGCTGCCAACCATAAAGATATGGCCCCTCCCAATGCGCATCGAGTTCGCGGAAAAGGACCGGCTGGAGCGGGCCCGCGCTCTTGCGCGCACGCGGTTCGGTCCCTCATTCACTCACCTCAAGCCGGATGCGGCCGATGTGTATTGGGGCGCCGCGGAGGTCCCATACCACCCGTATTACTCTTACGAGGAAGTTCTCGCGGTCTTTCGTGACAGCCCGCGAGAGACCCACTCTTTGCTTGCGAGCATGGAGCTTATCGTTTCGCGGCTCACAGAAGGCGCGCCGCCCGCGCCGCGCCTTGACGACGAACAGCGCGCTGCGGGCCTCCAGGCATTTCAGGACCGTACGCCTGAGAATTGCCTTCAGGAGATGGCGTTGCTCGGCAAGGAATACGAGCGGATCCGGAAGTCGATGTCACCAGGCGATCCGCGGACCATGCTGATGACCGCGCTGGTAGTTCGCGCACAGCAACTTGCCCCGGCACGGGGAGCCGCGCGTCTCGCCGAGCAGTTGTTCATCGAGGGCACCGACGGATCGCGAATCGCCGGCGTCGCGCTCGCCCGCGTGGAGCCTCAACGCGGCCACGTGGAAATTGTTCTTGAAGCGATCGGCCACTCGCGCTCGGCTTTTGAACAGTTTCACGCGCTGCGCCTTGGCGAATCCATTTTCGCCCAGCTCGACGCGACTGCCAAGGAGCGCGTCCAGGCGGTCATCAACGGCCAACTCCACGCGACGATTACGCCACGCGATCCGAGCCGATGGATGCTCGCCCAGCAAATCCTCGGCGCTGTAACCAGGCCAGCCGACCCAGTCCGGCGAAAGCAGGCCCGTTCAAATACAGGCTCGGCGACGACACCTGCCGCGTCGAACTGGAAGGTCATGCCGGAGAGAATTACAACGACTCTCGATGACCTCACGTACACGATGCTGGAAGTGCGACCATCGAGTCCGACGGTCACTTACAACGACCCCGAAGAAAATCACGGACCCTTTGTTGCTTCGCTCGGCCAGCATTATATTAATTTGCCGCAGATGTATCGGATTTCGCAGGTGCTCGTGACAAACCGGCTGTACCAGCGCTTCGTGTTGGCGGGCGGGTACGTCAACCATGAGTTCTGGGAGACGCCGCGCTATATCAGCTCATTCCTGACGCAGGACGGAAAGACCGCGGGCCCGGCGTCGTGGCCCACGGCCCGCGCGGTCCCGGATGGCAAGCTCGATCATCCCGTGACTGGCGTCAGCATGCTCGAGGCGAGGGCCTTCGCGCGCTGGTGCAATTCGCTGTCCCACCGTGATCTATGGCTTTGGACGTTGCCAGAGGAAGAACTATGGGAATATACAGCTCGCGGCGATGCCGGCCTGATCTATCCCTGGGGAGACGCCTTTGATCCCAACTTCTGTAATTCAATCGAGAGTGGCCTGAATGACACGTCGAGCGTGACGCAATACGCCGAAGGAGCAAGCCTCTTCGGGGCTTGCGATATGGCGGGAAATGTGTGGGAGTTTGTGGAGCGCTCCGAGTCTCCCAACGATGTTTGCTCTCTGCGCGGGGGGTCGTTCAGAAACACCCGCCACGAGGTCCGAAGCTACCTTCGTCTTTTTCAGGTCCCGGTACATCACCGGCCGCCCGATTTTGGTTTCCGTCTGGCGCAGAACTTCAACATCGAAGCTAACACCGGCGCCGGCGCCTGATGATCTCGTTAATTGAGATATGATTCGCCTGCGGAGCCTTTCCCATGCGTCCTTTCGCTGTCTTCCTGCTGCTCTCTGTCGCGCTTCCTCTCGGCGCACAGAATAAAACCACCTCCGGCGAATTTGTCGTCGAACCCGCTACACTCGTCTCGCTTGGATTCGAATGGAAGATCGCGGGCGACGATAACCGCGACGCGCGCGTAGATGTGACCTGGCGCGTCAAAGGCCAGCAGCAGTGGCGCAAGTCGCTCCCGCTGATGCGCCTGCAGCGCGAACAGATCGGTGTGGCGCCGGGTCCGGGCGCGGCAACAGCGGAAGCGCGCTATCCCCTTTTCAAATACACCGCGGCGAACATGTTCTCGGGAAGCATCCTGAACCTCGAGCCGGACACCGAGTACGAATGCCGCTTCACTCTCAGCGATCCAGACGGCGTCGCCGGCCCGGCGGAGAAGATCGTCACGGTACGCACGCGCAGAGAGCCGCAGCCCGCGGAGGGCGGCCATGTCTTTCATGTCTATCCCGTCGACTGGCAAGGGCCGAAACAGCAGCCGGCCTTCACCGGATTGATGGCCGCCTACTATATGGGCCTCGCGCACTTCGATTATGAGAACGCCTTCCCGCCGCGCGTCGAGCCGGGGGATACCATCCTTGTTCACGCCGGGCTCTATGTCGGCGACCGCTTCCACTACATGAATGGACAGCCGCGGCCCGGTTATCTCGCAATGGGTAACCTGTTCGACGGCACCTATTACCTGACTCAGAGCGGCACCGCGGAAAAGCCGATCGTCATTAAAGGCGCGGGCGATGGCGAGGTGATCTTCGACGGCGATGGCTGCCAGACATTTTTCAATCTGATGGGCGCCAACTACAACTACTTCGAGGGCATCACGTTTCGCAACACCAACGTGGCCTTCCTGCTCGGCATCAAAGGCATCGCCGGATCGAGCGGCTTTACCCTCAAGCACTCGAAGCTGATCGACGTTGGCCGTGCCGTGCAGGCGGACTGGTCCGGATCGAAGAATTTCTATATCGCCGACAACATCTTCATCGGACGCCACGACCCCGACAAGATGATGGGCTGGAACGGCGCGCCCTGGACGAAGTTCCCGGGCTATCCGGAGCTGCTGAAGTCCGAGTACGCGATTAAGGTTTACGGACAGGGCCACGTCGTCGCTTACAACTACATCGCGAACTGGCACGACGGCGTGGATGTCGCGACCTACGGAACGCCGGATGGCGCGCCGAACGATATCCCCGACCGCGTGCCGCTGGCCATCGACTTCTACAACAACGACATCTTCAACATGGGCGATAACTGCATCGAGACGGATGGGGGCGCGCGGAATATCCGCGTGTTCAACAACCGGTGTTTCAACTCCGCCGCGGGCGCGATCAGTGTGCAGCCGATGTTCGGCGGCCCGGTCTACTTCTTTCGGAACCTGATCTACAACACGCCGACCGGGTCGCTCAAATACATCGAAGGATCCTCGGGCATTCTGACGTACAACAACACCATCATCGGCGAGGGACGCGCCGGCCCCGCGTCGAACGAGACCTTCCGCAACAACCTTATCCTCGCGCAGGGTGCGATGGAGCCGGTCTTCGCGATCACGACCTACACGAACTACACTTCATCCGATTACAACGGATTCCGCCCGAATCCCGGCGCCGCTGACTCGTTCGAGTGGAATACGCCCGCGTTCGGCACGGCGGCGGATTTTCAGAAGACACCGGTGACGCGCCATTTCAGGACGCTCGGCGAGTACAGCGAGGCGACTGGTCAGGACAAGCACAGCGTGCTTCTCGACTACGGCATCTTTCGCAACGTGCCGATGCCGGATATCAACGATCCGCAGCGCGTGTATAAGAATGACGGGTATGATTTCCGACTGAAGCCAGGCGCGGCGGCGGTGGATGCCGGTGTCGAGTTGCCGGGCATTACGGACGGCTTCACCGGACGCGCGCCCGATCTCGGCGCATACGAATCAGATCGGCCGTTGCCGCACTATGGGCCGAGGTGACGGCGCCTTACTTCCCCGCTTCGAACGCCAGCAGAACATTGCCCGGCATCCCGCTCTGACGTGAGTAGCCCGAGTTCACGTAAACCATCCCGCCCACCACCACCGCGCCCGGGCCATCGATCGAGCCGCCATGCCCCGCGACACCGTTCACCGTCTCAAAATCGCGCGCGGTATCGAAGTCCCATAGAACGCGTCCGTCTTCCGCGGCGTAGGCCCGCATGTGGCCATCCACAGAGCCGGAGAAAACGACACCGGGAATCGCCGTCACCGCCGCAGGCTGCGCCGGACTGCAGCCAGCCTTCGGCGTTCCGCAAGGCTGCCCCGGCGAATACCAAACCTTCGCGCCGTCCGTCAGCCGGATCGCTGTCAACCCGCCGCCCACATTGGGATCGACATCGTTCGTGCGCAGATCGGCCGCATCGGCCGGGCTCCGGCGCTTTCGCGCGATGTCTGAAACCGCCGCGTAGGCGTTCTGACCGTCAGACGCCATTCCCCAGAGGACTCCGCCGTTCGTGCTTCCTTTCCCGACGCGCAACTGCCACACGAGCTCGCCCTTCTTATCGGGATCGAGCGCGTAAACGACTCCGGATTTCTGCCCGGCGACAAGCAGACTGCGGCCGCCCGCGTTGACGAGCATGGCCGAAGATCCGAAATCGTAATCCGGACCGCACGAGCTCGTTGCGAGGCATTCACCACTGAAAATATCGTCATCCCCAAATCGCTGTGACCAGATGACCTTCCCGGTTTTGATCGCGAGTGCGACCACGGCATCGCTCATCTTCGTCGCCGGCTGCGAATAGTTGTCGCCGGTAGTTACGTACATCACACCGCGTTTGATATCGAGCGTCGGCGCCGACCAGACGCCCGCGCCGGACGGCCCATACTGCGCGCGGCCCGCCGGGTTTTTCCCCAGCAGCTTCGGCGGTTCGGTCATATACGTTTTCCAGATCTGCGACCCATCGTGAACTCGCAGGGCGACCACGCTGCCGCGCATCGTGCAGCACTCATACGTGAGTTCGGACGCGCGGTTTTCCTCCCAACTCGCCACCGGCACATAGACGATTCCGTCATGAGCCACCGCCGCGCCGGTGAGGCGTGCAGCATCGTGCGGGTCCATTTTCTTCTTCCAGAGCAGCTTGCCGGCCTGCGCGTCGAGCGCATAGAACCAGCCGGATTGATCGCCGAAAAGCAGCACATAACGCCTGCCGTCACGTACCGCCAGGATCGCCGTCCGCACAGGCCCGCTCGCCTGATACATCCAGCGGATGCATCCCGTCTGCGCATCGAGGTCATGTATCGCCCCGCCCGCGCTGCCGACAAAAAGATTTCCGTCGAGAATCGCCGGCTGCGAAAAGGCTGTGATGTCACCCTGAAAGGCAAACGCCCATTTGAGCTTGAGATTGCGGACGCCGTCGAGCGAAAGCCCCGCCTCGGACGCGGTCTGAAACCGGGTATTCTCCGCCGTCGGACTCCACCCGTTCCAAACCAGCTTTGGACTGGGCGCAATGCGTACCCTACGATCGGCGCAAAATGCCGTCGGGGGCGGACCAGGCTCCGATCCGCCGGGAGTGCCCAGCCAGTTTGCGACCGCCTCCCGCTGGCCCATGTTCATCGTGTAGCCAATCGTGATCATGGCCCCGTAATTGAGCGCCCGCAGAATGCGCGCGGCGGGCAGCTTTTGAAGAGACTCGCGGGGCGGAATACGTGGGTTATTCTGATCGTGGCAGGCGGCGCAGCGCTGCTCGAAAACGGCCTCGCCGCTCTCCGGGCCCGCGGCGGCGAGCACGGCGGGAACCAGGCTGAGGGCAATGCTGCAGAGGAAAAGTCGCATCCGACTCCAGCCAGTTTATCCCCGAACTTGGTACCCGGCGGCCCCCCGGCCGCATCTATGCCGTTCTGGGCGACTATAAATTAGGATTTGGGTGGGAACTTTCCGGCCCGGGGATTCAATACAGAGTGATCGCTGAATGCAAGTGAGCGACGAAGAGCTTTACAGGCAGATGAGGAACGGCAGCCAGGACGCCTTTGCCGCGCTGTACGAGCGCCGGGAACCGGGCCTCTACCGCTTTGCGTTGCACATGTCGGGAAGCCCCGCTGTCGCCGAAGAAGTGTCGCATGAGGTGTTCGTGCAGTTGATGGGACCGGCGGCCCGGTTCGATGGAACCCGCGGATCCCTCGAAAGTTTTCTGTACGGCATCGCCCGCAACCTTGTTCGGGTAGTGCGGCGGCAGGGGCCGGTCGCCGAGCCGGTGGATAGCTCGTTCGAGCCGGACATTTTGGGCGAGATGATCGGCAATGAAACGGCAGCCGCGCTGCATCGGACATTGGCCGAACTGCCGGACCGCTACCGGGATGTGATCGTCCTGTGCGATCTGGAAGAGCGCAGCTATGAAGAGGTAGCCCGGATTATCGGGCGTCCAGTGGGAACCGTGCGGTCGCGCCTGCATCGCGCCCGCGCGCTCCTCGCGGCAAAACTCAAACGGCTGAACGCGTCGTCGGAGGTGCTTACAGCATGACCTGCAGGGAAGCATTGGTGGAACTGGTGGAGTGCGCGCGCCGCGGCGACGGGCGTGGGCTTCACGCCGAGCCGGGCCGGGAGTTGCGGACACATATGGCGATCTGCGGGGCCTGCAGTGAGCGCTGGGATGCCGAACGGCAGTTGACCGCGCAGTTGGGAATTATCAGCAAACAAGCATCGGCCCTGGGTTCGCCTGCGTCACGCAGGGAGTCGCTGATGTGCGAGTTCGCGCGGCATCAAGCAATGCCGGGGCGCGCGAATCACCTTCAATACGCACGGTGGACGGTAGCGGCCGCGGCTGGGCTCCTGCTGGCGGTGTTTATTGGGCATGAAGGCGGGTTGCACAGCCGGAGCACGCACCCGGCGGCTCGCGGGAATGGCGTGCGGCTGCAGTCGGCGGTTCTCTACGAGCCGATCAGCTCCTTAAGTAGTGACGCCAGCGCCCTTTCGAGCGACGATTTCGTGGCGATCCCGTTTACTCCGCCGCTGGCGCCCGGTGAGATGGTGAGAATCGTCCGCGCGGATATGTATCCGGAAACGCTTGCGGGCATGGGGGTCGAAGTCGATCCTCTGGCGTGGGCGGGACGGGGGGCCGATGTGCCGGTCGAGATGGTGGTCGGCGAGGATGGAATTCCCCGAGCGGTGCGGATCACCGATAGCAATCAATGAAGCTTCGCGCTGAGGTTCTATGAAATTGACGAATATACGTTTGGCAACACTCTTCACTCTCGCTTTACTGGCGCCTGCTTTGATGGCGCAGGGGCCGGGCGGCGGCAGGGGCTTCGGCCCGCGCGGAATCGGCGGCAGGGGTGGTCCAGGATTGCTCGGCGCAGGCCCGGGGTCGCGCACGCCTGTTACCGGTGCGCCTTACTCCGCCGTTGAAACCCTGACCCGCCAGCAGGCGCTCGCCAATGGCAATCAGATTTCGACGAAAGAGCAAACCAACGTCTATCGCGACGGTCAGGGCCGGGTGCGCACGGAAACGACCGTTACGCCGCGCGCTGCCACGAGTACGGCGTCGCCGGTAACGATAGTGACGATCTTCGATCCGGTCGGCGGCTATGAATATCGCCTCGATTCCTCGACGATGATCGCGCGCCAGATGCGGCTTCCTCCAGCCCGGAGTGGCGGATCGACGCCGCCTCCGACGCCGCCGTCGCGTCCAAATGTGACGACCGCCGATCTTGGCACGCAGGTGATCAACGGTGTGGCGGCGAAGGGCACGCAGTTGACCGAGACGATCCCGGCGGGCGCGATCGGTAATGCGCAGGCGATTCAGATCGCGCGGGCGACGTGGGTCTCGACGGAATTGAATGTCCCGGTGCAGATCAGGACGAATGATCCTCGCAATGGCACCAGCGACATGGAACTGACCAACATCGCCCAGGCGGAACCGAGCGCATCGCTCTTCGTTGTTCCGGCGGGATACACGATTCAGGAAGGCGGGGGCCGCGGCGCGGGCGGTGGTCCGCGGTCGAATGGCCGCCGTGCGCCGGGACCACGTTAGCGTCAATTTGCGAAGTTCGCGTGTGACCGGTGCAACGTTTCCGCTTGCTGGCGCGCGGTTCGGAGGGACTTACCGAGCCGCGACCCGGCGTCCCCTTTTAGAGCCCCCGGCTCGTGAGGGAGCGGTAAAGCGAACTTCTGAAATCTGGTACTGGAATCGTCGGACCAGGCCTGTGCGCTACCACAATCCTTCTTTCACATAGGGCCTGCTCCACAAGATAATGTGAAGTTGCACTGCCCTTCGCCCATCCGGCTTCGAGCTTGCGCAATTCCTCATCCCGGACTGCACCATCCACGAAGTCGGGGCGCTGGCGGGTGATCGGGAACCGCTGTCAGGATCCGTCTTCAGATAACGCTCGCCCCAATCGCGGAAGTGCTCCTTCGATAGAACCGGTGACTCTTCCGCGGGCACTTCGTCGATGAATCGTTTCCATTGATCCTCCAGCGAAATCACGCGCCATGCGGGAAAGCGTTGCGGCGTGCCTCTGGGTTCACGACGCGCTATGGGAGCAAAGAAAACCAATCGGTCGACCATTCCGGATTGTGGATAGCGAAGAGCGCCGCGGCGATCGTGCCTCCGGAGTGCGCGATCAGCGAAATCCGCTCTACGGACTCGATCTGCCGGCTGGCCTCCTCGGCCTGCCCGAGCGGCGGATTGAATTCAGGCGATTGGCTCATTTCAGCGGAGCGGCCCGAATGGCCGTAGCCGTAGAAGTCGAGGCCCCCACGTGAAAGCCCGCGGCGCAAAGCTCATCGCGCCAGGAGCGTCCGTCAAAGCGATGAACGATAGAGAGCGCTGATGGGAACGGCATGCCGTGTACAAAGAGGGTCGCGCTCGGTTGGCCGCTTTATGAGTGCGTGGGCGGCGAGTGAGTGGGCGGAAGATAGCGCAAGAACAGCCGCAGACCTTCAATCGGGCCTGGAATGAGGAAGTGAGCTTCCCGTGGATCGAGTCTTTCCAGATTGTCAGTCCGCATGATACTGTCCGATTCGATTACGCTTGAGTGACTGCCGCCACCACAAGCAGGAGAAAGCCAAGGGCTGCGAACCCGGCTCTCGCGATGTGAGAATACTCCCACCGGTCCCGCATTCTCTTCCAGCCTTCGGGATCGCCGGAACCCCGATTTTGGGCGGCCCTGACGTTAAAGAAAGCGTCTCCAAAACTGCCCAGCGTTGTGCTTTGAAGCCAAAACTTGTTCACCGGCTGCGTAAACAGCCAAAAGACAATTTGCATGCCCAGCATTGCGAGTACGGCCGCGAGCGTCAGCCAGAACTGCGGAGTCCCACGAGGCATGAGCAGAAGAGTCGTAACAACGGAAACAAGTCCGCCCACCTCGCCGATGCCACCGGCAATTGTGAAACCCGGATAGTAGATGGGCTGAACGGTCAGGTATGCATCCCTGCCGAGTCGGCTCTTGCCCGGAAATTCCAACAGATGCGCGACCGCGGGAATCATCGCGAGGGCGATCAGCAGAATCGAAATGATCTGGATGGCCTGAAGCATTTGCCGGTTCCCCAATGGCTGATGAATCGGGTCCGGCTTTTGGCTTGCACGAACAGGGCCATCGGCGGCCGTGACCCAATCGTCACAATCAGCGTGTAAACTGGACCCAAAGCACATTATTGTCGGCAAAATGCATCAATAAAAATGGGAGTTTCGATTCGCTTCCGGCTCTTCCTGAGCTGCTTCCTGCTCATCGCTTCGATCGCCATTGTCATCGATTTGAGCGCGCCGCAGGGACGCTTCGTCCGCACGCTGCTGCAGCTTGGGTTGGGGATCGCGGGCGCAATTATCCTCACGTGGATTTTCTCCCGCGCCATCGACTGGCGTATTCAGCGCCTGAAAGTGTTCGCCGAACATGTTCTCGATGCGACGAATATCGATGAGCCGCTGCCCGAGGAGAGCGAAGAGTCGGCGTTGCTCAACCAATCGCTCCGCCGCATGGCTTCGCGTATCCGCGAGCTCGTCGAGCGCCTGAGCCTCGAGTCGATACGCCGTGACGTGATTCTGAAAAGTATGGTGGAGGGAGTCCTCGCGGTCGATCATCAGATGCGAGTGCTCTTCTGTAACCAGGCTCTTTCGAACGCGCTGGGCATTAAACAACTCGTCGAGGAAAACACGCCGCTGCTCGGGCTCGTGCGCGACCCGCAATTCGTGAACCTGATCTCGAGCGTGCTCGCGTCCGGCGAAACGGTAAAGACGCGGCTGCAGTTCACAGCCGATGAAGCGTCGGTGTTCGAAGTCTATGCGGCGCCCCTCTCGGTTCCGCCGCACCGCGGCGCGCTCGTGATCCTGCATGACATTACGGGTCTCGAACGTCTCGAGCGCGTGCGCCGGGACTTCGTCGCGAACGTCTCGCACGAACTGCGTACTCCGCTGACGGCCATCCGCGGCTATGCCGAGACGCTGTTATCGGGGGCCATTTCCGACACCGAGCACAACCGACGTTTCGTCGAGATCATTCAGGCGCACGCAATTCGCCTGAACAACATCGCCGCCGATCTGCTCACACTCTCCGATCTCGAGTCAGGACGGCGCGACGTGCAGCCGGCGCAGATCTCGGTGGAAGAAGCCGTGAATACCGCTCTCCTGACAGTCGAACCGGAAGCCCGCATCCGCGGTGTGAGGCTCACACGCGGATCGGTCCGCGATGCGCTGATCACCGGCCACGCGATTCGGCTCGAACAAGCACTGGTCAACCTGCTCGATAATGCCGTGAAGTTCAACCAGCCGGGCGGCGAGGCCCGCATTGACGCGGGCCTCAACGTAGACGGCGCCGTGTTCATTACCGTTTCCGACACTGGCAGCGGGATGCCGTCTGAAGATTTGCCGCGCATCTTCGAACGTTTCTATCGCGTCGACCGCGCGCGGTCCCGTGAGGTCGGCGGCACGGGCCTCGGTCTCTCCATCGTCAGGCATGTCGTCGAGAGAATGGATGGCTCGATCAAGGTGGAAAGCCGCCTCGGCAAAGGCTCGACATTCACGATTCTTCTTCCCCAGGCGTCGAATTCGCTCGCCGCCTGACCCCGAAAAATCATCTTGGAAAACACGACCGCACGCAAACAGACCGCCCGGCGAGCGCGAAACGCCCGCACAGCGCAAAAAAAGACAGCGTCGGCCGCTGTGCAGCCGGTCGCGGAGACAAATCCCGAGCCTTGTCCCGTTTCGCTGGACGATCCGCGACTCTACATGAACCGCGAGCTCAGCCTTCTCGAATTCCAGCGGCGCGTGCTCGAAGAAGCGCGCGATCCGCGCAACCGGCTGCTCGAGCGCGTAAAGTTCCTTTCCATTGTCAGCTCCAACATCGACGAGTTCTTCATGGTGCGCGTGGCCGCCATGAAGCAAAAGCTGGAGAAGGGCAGCCCCGATCTCAGCATCGACGGCAAGACCGTTACCGAGCAGCTTTCGGCAGTGCGAAAAAGCGTCGCCCAGGTCGTCGAGCAGATGTACGAGTGTTTTCAGAACAATCTGTTGCTGCGCCTGATGGAGAACGGCATCGCGATCGCGGATTATGGCGCGCTCGACGATCGTGAGCGCGCTGCAGTGAACCGCTACTACAGCGACACCATCTTCCCGGTCCTGACACCGCTTGCGTTTGATCCCGGCCGCCCGTTTCCGCACATCTCAAACCTGAGTCTGAATCTGGCGATCGTTCTGAACGATGCTTCCGCCGACCCGGCCTCGGGGTTCGATGGACGTCGCCACTTCGCCCGCGTGAAGGTTCCCGATTCGCTGCCGCAGCTCGTGACCGTGCCGGCGCCCCCGCAACGCCGCGGCGCGAAGACGACCGTGCCGCTCAAATTCGTGTGGATCGAGCAGGTGATTGCGGCGAATCTCAAGTCGCTGTTTCCCGGGCTCGAGATTGTAGAGTCGCATCCCTTCCATGTCACGCGCGACGCCGAGGTCGCGATTCAGGAGCTCGAAAGCGACGACCTTCTCGAATCGGTGGAGGAAGCCGTCTGGCGGCGCCGTTTCCGGCAGGCGGTCAGGCTGCAGACCGATTCGAGCATTTCCGATAATGTGCTCGAAATCCTCATAGAAAACCTGGAGATTACCCGCAAGGAAGTCTCCCGGGTCGCGGGGCCGCTCGATCTCGGCCGCCTCCGGCAGCTTCCGCAGCTCGATCGCCCGGCGCTGCGCGACGACCCCTTCGAACCGGCGGTGCCGCAGGATCTTTCGGCTCGCGCGGACGAAGATATCTTCACCGTCATTCGCACCGGCGACTGGCTGCTGCATCATCCCTACGAATCGTTCCAGCCGGTGATCGACGTGCTCGAAAAGGCGGCGCGCGATCCCGACGTGCTGGCTATCAAGATGACGCTCTATCGCGTGGGCCGCAACTCGCCGATCGTGAAGGCGCTGCTCAACGCTATCGAAAACGGCAAGCAGGTCGCCGTGCTTGTGGAATTGAAGGCTCGCTTCGATGAAGAGAGCAACATCGAATGGGCCCGGGCGCTGGAACGCGAGGGCGTCCATGTCGTTTACGGGCTCGTCGGCCTGAAGGTTCATTGCAAGGTCGCGCTGATCGTGCGGCGGGAGCTCGATGGAATCCGGCGATATATCCATCTGGGCACTGGCAACTACAATGCGATAACCGCCCGCCTTTACACCGACTTCAGCCTGTTCACCTGCGACGCCGACATCGGCGCGGATGCGACCGACCTGTTCAACTACCTGACGGGTTATTCACACAAAGCGGATTTCCGCAAATTGATGGTGGCGCCCGTGACTCTGCGAAAGCAAATGACGGCGCTCATCCGGCGCGAGATGGAGCACGGATCGCGCGGCCGTTTGATTTTCAAAATGAACGCGCTCGAGGACCGCGCGATGATTCGGTTGCTGTATGAGGCATCATGCGCGGGAGTCAGCATCGATCTGATCGTGCGCGGGCTATGTTCCCTGCGCCCCGGCCTGGCGGGCGTGAGCGAGAACATCACGGTGCGGAGCATTGTGGGACGTTTTCTCGAGCACAGCCGTCTCTACTACTTCGCAAATGGCGGCAACGAGGAGATATATGTCGGGAGCGCCGACCTGATGCCGCGTAATCTGGACCGGCGGGTGGAAATTGTGTTCCCGATTCTGGAGGCTGGGCTGCGGCGGCGCCTTCGCTCCACGATTCTCGAAAAGTGCCTGGAAGACAACACGAAGGCGCGAATCGGGAAGTCCGACGGGACTTATGAGTTTATGGCGGCGGGGCAGAAGAAAGCGGTCGACAGCCAGGAGTGGTTTATTCGCCACCGCGGCCAGTCGGCGTAGAGCAGATCGGGTCAGACCTGCGCCACTTCAGCCACGCGGTGCCGCACGTCAATCCCCTGCGCGAGGAAAATAACGTCCTCCGCGATGTTGGTCGCATGATCGCCAATGCGCTCCAGCTTCCGCGCCACAATGATATATTCGAGCGCGCGCGTTACCGTTGCCGGGTCTCTCTGCATCAGTTCGATCAGGCGATGTTGGATATCATTGCGCGATTTGTCGACGGCATCGTCCGCCGCGAGAATTCCACGCGCTGTCTGGGGATCGCGCTTGATGAAACTATCCAGACTGCCGAGCACCATCGACTCCACCAGATTCGCCAGATCGGCGAAGTTGATCGATTCCGGCAGCGGCGGCTGCACCATCAGGGAGAGCGCGCGCTCCGCAATGTGGACCGCCAGATCCCCCATCCTCTCGAGATCCGTCGCGATCTTGATCGCCGCCACCACGAGGCGCATGTCACGCGCTACCGGCTGCTCGCGCACGATCAGGCTGGTCACCATGTCGTCAACCTTGATCTCTATCTGATCGACGCGGGATTCGTCGCGGATCACCTGATGCGCGTAATCCTCGTTCTTCTCGACGAGCGACAGCACGCTGCGCTGCACCGAATGCGCCACCAGCGAGCCCATCGACAGCAGCGTATCGTTCAATGACTTGAAGTCTTCTTCAAAGGGACGCAATGATTTTTTCTCCTCGGAGAGCCGTCTTTCCGCCGTGTGCCTTCTACCCGAAACGTCCCGTGATGTAATCTTCCGTTTCTTTCTTGGACGGGTTCTTGAAGATAACGTCCGTCTTGTCGTGCTCGATCAGTTTCCCAAGCAGGAAGAAGCCGGTAGTATCGGCAACGCGGGCCGCCTGCTGCATGTTGTGCGTCACGATGACGATGGTGCACTGTTCCTTGATCGTTACGAGCAGGTCCTCGATCTTCGCGGTGGCGATCGGATCGAGCGCCGAACACGGCTCGTCGAGCAACAGGACTTCCGGATCCACCGCGAGCGCGCGCGCGATGCAGAGGCGCTGCTGTTGCCCGCCCGAAAGCGCATAGGCGGAGTCGTGCAGCTTGTCTTTGACCTCGTCCCACAGCGCCGCGCGACGCAGACTCTTTTCGACGAGTTCCGCCGCCGACTGGCGCCGCCGCAGCATCCCGTTAATCCTCGGGCCGTAGATGATGTTCTCGAAAATCGATTTCGGAAACGGATTGGGGCGCTGGAACACCATGCCGATGCGGCGCCGTATCTCCGTCACATCTTTATCGAGAATGTTCTGACCGTCGAGCGTGATCTCGCCCTCAATCCGTGTATCGCGCAGCGTCTCATTGATACGGTTCAAATTGCGCAGGAAGGTCGACTTGCCGCAGCCCGAGGGGCCGATGAGCGCAGTGACTTTGTTGGTGGCGAACTCGAGCGATATATCGTGGAGCGCCCTGAACTTTCCGTAGTAAAAACTGACGTTCGAGGCGCGCATTTTCGGGGTCACTGCCTGCGGCGCCGGGGTCTGAGACGGCTCGGAGGTCATGGATGTGGGTTGCGGCTGGTTCATAGCCATACGAGGGGAACTCATTTCAGTTGGCTGTGCCATTGGTCCTATCTCGGGAGCGACGTCCCGCGCGAGATCACCATGCGGGCCGCAATATTAGCCAGCAATACGAGGCCCAGAAGCACCAGGCCCGCGGCCCACGCCTGCCGGTGAAGGTCGTCATAAGGCGCTATCGCATCGTTATAAATCATGACCGGCAGCGAAGCGGTGGGCTCCGAGAGTCCGGTACTCCAGAACTGATTGTTGAGGCTGGTGAAGAGCAGGGGCGCGGTTTCACCGGATATGCGGGCGACGCCGAGGATCATGCCGGTCATGATGCCTTTGCCCGCGGCAGGTACGATTACAGTCGCGATGGTGCGCCACTTGTTGGCGCCGAGAGCCAGCGCACCCTCGCGCAGCGAGCGCGGTACTTCCAGGAGAAACTGCTCGGTGCTGCGGGCGGTAATGGGAATCAGCATCAGGCTCAGAGCCACGCCGCCGGCCAGCGCGGAAAAGTGGTGCGTCCGGACCACGATGACCGTCCACGCGAAAATGCCGATCACGATGGACGGAATGCCGTTCAGAAGATCGGCCGTGTAGCGAATGAGGAACTGCATCGTCTTGTTGCCGAATTCGGCGAGGTAAATTCCCGCGAAGAAACCGATCGGCAACCCTATCATCGTGGCGAGCAGGACAATCTCCGCGCTGCCCACGATCGCATTTGCCATGCCTCCGCCTAACTGCCCGGGCGGCTGCGGCAGCTTCGTGAAGAAATCGAGATTGACGGATTTTCCGCCGTTATAGATCAGATACGCCAGAATCACGAACAGAGTCGATACCGTCACGAACACACAAATGCCACAAAGCGTCAGCATGACGTTATTGACTGTGTTGCGGCGCGAGTTACGGGACGTCATCCCTTTGCCGAACCTTTCTTCGTGGTCACGATTATCAATAATTGTGCGAGCCCGTTGATCACCATCGTCAAAGCAAAAAGGACCAGCCCAAGCTCGATGAGAGCCGATAAATGCATGTTGCCTTCCGCTTCGGCAAATTCGTTGGCGATGACGGCCGCGATCGTATATCCAGGCGCGAAAAGTGAAGTATGGATGACGCGATCGTTGCCGATCACCATGGTGACGGCCATCGTTTCGCCCAGCGCGCGCGCGAGGGCCAGAAAGACGGAGCCCATTATGCCAAGCCGCGCGAACGGCAGAACGGCATCCCACGTCGATTCCCATTTTGTTGCGCCGAGAGCCAGCGCGGCTTCGCGTTGTTCGCGCGGCACAGCCATCAGGGCTTCACGGGAAACAGAAATGATGTAAGGGAAAGTCATGATGGCGAGAATCGCTCCGGCCGTCAAATAGCCCGCCCCGGCGCCGATGCGACCCGAGAAAAGCGGAAGGAATCCGGCGATGCTTTGAATGGCTGGTTCGATGTAGTCCCGCATCAATGGAATCACCGTGAAGATGGCGAGAAGACCGAAGATGACGCTGGGCACCGCGGCGAGCAACTCAACCAGAAAAGTAAGAGTGTTGGATACTTTCGATGTCGCCAGTTCCGAGAGATAGATCGCCGCGCCCACGCCCAGCGGAACCGAGATCAGCAAAGCCAGAATGGATGTAATGACCGTCCCGTAGATAAATGGCAGCGCGCCAAACTGGCTCGTCACCGGATTCCACAGCTTCGAGCCTATGAATCCAAGCCCGAATTTATCCCGTGTCAGCGCGCTGTGCTGCCACAACTCATATACGAGGAGAACAGTGATGGCAAGAATCGAGAGGCTGAATAAGAGAGTAATTCCGTAAGCCACTTCGTCGCCGCCGAACCGGCGCTTCGGTATGCTGCTCGCTTGAGGTACGGCGGCGGACGGAGTGGCCATTGGTCTACTTGATCTGGGCTAGCTGCTTCTGTACTTTCGCCACAAGATTCTTTGGCAGCGGCGCATAGCTCAGGCCCTGCGCGTCCTTCTGTCCCGTCGTCAGCATCCACGTGAGAAAGCCTTTGATCGCGGCCGCCTTCGTCGCATCTTTATACTCGGTCGGGATCAACAGGTAAGTGAAGGTCGAGATCGGATAAGATGCGGCTCCGGGCGCGTTGTTGATGGATCCGCGGAAGTCCTCGGGAAGGTCTTTCGAACCGGCCGCGGCGGCTGTAACCCCTTCAAGGCTGGGCGTTACGAACTTGCCGGCAGCGTTCTTTATATCCGCGAAAGCCATCTTATTCTGCAGCGCGTAGAAAAGCTCGACATAACCGATTGAATTCGGCGTCTGCTTCACCAGACCGGCTACGCCATCGTTGCCCTTGCCGCCAAGTCCTACCGGCCAACTCGGAGAAGCGTTGGTTCCTGCTTTGCTCTTCCAGTCGGCGCTGATCTTTGAAAGATAGTCGGCGAAAACAAACGTCGTGCCGCTGCCATCGGACCGGTGAACCACTTCAATTTCTTTGCTGGGAAGCTTCACACCGGGATTGGCGCCTTTGATCGCCGCATCGTCCCACTTCGCTATGGTGCCGAGATAAATTCCAGAGATTGCTTCGGGCGTAAGCTTCAGCGCGCCCGTAACACCCGGCACATTGTAAGTCAGCACGATCGCTCCCATGACGGTCGGGAAGTGCAGGGTCCTAACCTTCATCTGCTTGAGTTGGTCATCAGCCACCGGCATGTCGGAGGCTCCGAAATCGATGGTGCCTTCGATCAACTGGCGAATGCCGCCGCTCGATCCTATTGGCTGATAGTTGATCTGCACATCCGGGTGCGCCGTCTTGTATTCGGCGAACCACTTTTGATAAATCGGCGCGGGAAAAGTCGCGCCAGCCGCATTGATTGTTTGCGCCCCCATCGCCGAGACCGCGAACAGGGCGGGAAGTACGGTAAGTCCCATTACTACGCTTTTTTTCATAGGTTTATCCCCTTTTTGAAAGCTCGTAAAGGGGTGGGCACATTCAGTCTCGCACCCCAGAGTTTCATTTACGTTACAAACTGTTTAAATGCCGTGCAGGGCCGGTGCCTAAGCTACCCGTTAGAAGTTCGGCATCGAGCCCGGCAGCGTGTAACGGACGTTGAAGTAAATCGTGTTGTCGTGAGTCTCTTTGGGAGCGCCGGCGGCCACGAACCAAGGCTCGCGGAGCAGCCATTCGTACTGGCCCATCACGTTGATCGCGCCATAGCGTGGATTGCTCCACATGGTCTGGTTGAAACCGAACGTGATTTCCTGGATGTCACGGTTCTGGCTGTTCGGCGATCCGGAGTAGCCATAGCCGATCCGGGTGGTGCCGTTGGCGTCGAAAGCCGTGTTGCGGCCGATGTAAATGCCACTGTAGTAGCCATAGAGCAACGTGTTCTTGACGCGCGCCTCGACGCCTTCAATGGTGCTGCCGGCGTGCACCGTGCTGAGGCTGCCGTCCGCGCGGACGATAAGGTCCGGGGCCTGCCCGAACAGATACCGGCCAGCGCCGTCGCTCCAGAAGTTGCTCGAAATGAGGCGGAGATTCTTGATCACTTCAGCGTTAATGCCGAGCTCAACGCCTCCTCCGGTTTTGGTGAAATGCTGCGACAGGAGCGTCGGGTTGACCGTCTTGAAGTTAGTCTCGATGCCCGCAAGATCGATGTGCAGCCGCGAGTTCGGGTCGAAAGCGATCTTGGCGATGAAGTCGGGAGCCGGGGTGGGCGTGCCAAGATAACTGGCCAGGGTTACGTTCTGCCCCTGATCCAGCTGAGTACTGGCGAGCCCGGCATAAGCGGTGGGCAGGGTGATTGCAGAGCCGCCGGCCGAGCCGCCGATATACTGATCGCCCTGTTCGGCCGCGATGCCGAAGGTTACCTTGCTGTTCGGGTGGAAGAGAACTCGCAACCCAGGCTGGCGCGTCCACGTCAGACCGGCGATGTAATTGATGTCGATTACCTGGCTGTAGAAGAGGTCGCCCGGAAGCGCCGAAATCCCCTTCCGGTTGGGAACCAGCATGCTCCAGCTCTGGCCGGCCAGGAACTCGATCTTTCCTTTGCGGGCATCAATCCAGAATAAGCGCAGGCGAGGCACGATCGCGCCGTTCGAAACGGCATAGTTGGTGGCGCCGCCGGTGCCGTTGAAGTCGAACTCGTTGTAGCCGATAAAATGGGTTCCCTGCCAGTCGCCATCCACGCGGAAACCGAGCCGCGAGTTTTGCACGCTGAAGTGGTATTCCGAGACGTTGCCATTCACCGCGTTGTTATACGGGATGCTTCCGAAATTGGACCCCATCTGCGAAGCGCCATTCTTGTCGCGCCAGAACGGCGTCAGGTCCATAAAGCCAACCGGGATGATACAGACATTGCCGAGACGCAGATAAGGAGGAACCGCATTCGTATCCGGGGGCGCTTCGCAGGGATTCTTCGGAGCGCCAGCCGCAGCCTGCGGACGAGGCCTTGCAATCGGGCTCGGGAACGCGACGGCCGGCAGCGGCGCAACGGGCACGATTGGCGTTGTGGAAGCCACCTGACCGATACCGGTGAACGTCCCGGTCTTACCGGTACTCTGGGATCCCATTGCCTTGTCGAGCAGCGCCTGTTGATTCTCGAGAGTCTTCTGTAACGTTTGGAGTTGCTTCTGCTGTTCCGCGAGCGCGGCTTTGAGACGCTCGATCTCATCGTTTTGCGATGGCGCGCTTGTCGCCGTCGCGGAATCTGCAGGTAATGCCGTCGTCGTTGCGTCGTCCGCGGCTCCCAGGATTCCAGCTCCGGCCAACAGTAATAGCGCTGCTGGCAGAATCCGGACCCCGCGGCCGCCTGGCGTACGTAGATTCATTCGATTTTCTCCCATAAGAAGTCCCGGAAAATGCTCCGGGTGAAGCTGGGCGGCAAGCGTATTTGGAAGGCGCGGGACGACGCAAACGACACGGATAGTCGTCAGAGCTTTTCCGGGCTTGTACCGCAGAGCTTTCAGTCTAGGGATGGTTCCTGCCAAATGAATGACTATGATGTGAAGAAACTGTTACAGAGTGGTCTGCTCTGTAATGCGCTCAACTGATTCGCTTAACAGTCCGTGGCAGAAATCGCGAAGCCCCGCTTACGTGCGCGACCCGGTCACACTTCAGGGGGGTGCCGACTCGTCAGGGAGCGATTTACCACGGGCTCAACCCAGATGATGGTGCCGCACGTCGACGCCCTTGATCAGAAACAGCACATCCTCGGCAATGTTCGTCGCGTGATCGGCGACTCGCTCGAGATTGTGCGCGATAAAGATAAGGTCGAACGCCGTGCCTGGGGGAGCGGTGCCTGTTTCCAGCATTCCGAGTAGTTCACGGTAGACGGAGTTCTTGAGATCGTCCACCTCGTCGTCGGAAAGCAGAACGCTGCGGGCCAGCGCCTCATCGCGTTGCACGAACGCGTCGAGACTCTTGCGCACCATCGACTCGACGGTTTTCGACATGTGCGGCACATCCACCAGCGGCTTCAGCTGCGGACGGCCCAACAACGAGATCGACCGTTGCGCGATGTTCACCGCGAGGTCGCCCATGCGCTCGAGATCGCTGTTGATTTTGATCGCGGCGGTCAGAAAGCGCAGATCGCGCGCCACAGGCTGATGGAGGGCCAACATGCGGGTGGCGAATTCGTCGATCTCGATATCGAGCTGATTGATGCGCTCCTCGGCGTCCCAGATGTTCGCCATAAGGGAGTCGTCGCGTTCGGCCAGTGAGCGGATGCTGTTGTGGATCGAGGTCTCGACCAGCCCACCCATCTCAAGAACCTTGTTTTGCAATTCATCGAGTTCGAGGACAAAGGGCCGCATCGAATTGTTGATTAAAAAGATAGCAGTTTCGTGGCCAGATGGTGCGGGTTATTTCGTCGTGGCGCGGGCAATCTCGCCTGCCGCGCCCGGCTTCCCCTTCAGGGGTGCCGGCTCGGCACTCTTGCCGGGGCCGGGCGTGCGGAATTACAACTTACGCCGGGAACTGCGTGGTGATTTTCGGCTTCGGCTGTCCGTCGCGGTACGGCGTGAGCAGAATATTCAAATCCAGCTCGGTGACCTTGTCGCCCAGCCGGACGATCAACTTCTGGAAACCCGAATTGGCTGCCTGCGGGGGCACCGAATGCAACGGCGCTTTGTCGAACACGGCATGCCGCGGCGTGCGGATCTCCGCTGCCAGCACCCAGCCATTCTTCCGCAGCGTCGCCGCCTGGCCGTTTACAACAATATCCGCATCCGTCATCATGCCCCAGATGACTTCGACCGGCTGGTCGCTTCGCACTGAATCCCCGATCAGGAAAGCCTGCCTCTGCGCGAGCGCAAACCGCCGCGTCCATTGCTTTATCTTGCCCGGATTGGCCCGTGACAGGTCGATCTGCACCCAACTGAAGTCCGGCGCAAACTCCTGGCGAGTGATGCGCGCTTCCGCCCGCAGATCCTGATTTTGATCGTCGATCAGCAGGGTGTTGTGCGATTCGGTGCGGGTCCGATAATAGGTCCAGCGCTGCTTACCCAGGTAACCCGGCAGATCGTAATCGTCCGGACCGAGATCGGCCGCCCAGCGCACGCCGCCCGCGTCAATCACGAAGCTTCCCAGATCCAGATGCGCGTGGGCGCCTTTGTTGTCGCCGCCCTTTACCGCAAGGTACAGCGCGTTCGGATCGTCCCACGCGCTGCGGAAGCAGGCGATATCGACACCGCGGAAGATGGCGTCCGGCGGCCAGACGGGTGTGACCTGCTGCGGAGAGCGCGCATTCGGGTCGAACCATGCCAGATCGTAAGCGTCGGGATGCGCGCCGCGCTCAAGCGTTCGCTGTTCGCTCCACGCATAAGGTGGATCCGTGAAGCGCTTCGCCATCCAATACATCTCCGGTGACGCGCCGATTTCGTCGCCCGAATCCGCGAAGTTGAAGGCCTTGCCCGAGGGACCCGTGATGTGAATCCGAAACCTGCCCGCGCGATCCACGCCGTGGAATGCGCTCAGCCCGTAGTCGTTTCCGAGCGCCGTTTGCAGCCCCGCGAAGAATGCGCACGCATAGCGCGTGACCGCTTCCCAGTAAACGAGGCCTTCCGGCCAGGAGCCCTCGACGCCATACGTCGAGAGACCGTGCGGAATCGATTCGAAGACATAACGCAGCACTGCACTGCATTTGGTCGTGATAGTCGGTTGCGCGATCGGCGGCTCGTCGCCCGCGATTGCGAGCGCCGCGAGACCGAGGCCCGCGTTGCAGACGATATTGGCGTTGAGGTGATCGCGCGTCCAGCCTGCTTCCCGCTGATAAAGCGGAATTGCGGCATCGAGCGCTTTGGCGACAATGGCGTCGCGAATCCAGCCGCGCTCGTCGGGGGTTAATCCGTTATACAGCCAGTCGTAGCCAAGCGCGAAAGCGTGCGCCATCTCGGCTGTATCCACGAACAGCGCCGGATTCCAGTCGCGGAAATTCGCTCCCGCCCGCAGCTCGGCGACGGCGCGCCGCAGATACGGCTCGCGCGACGTTACGCGGTACATCAGCGCCAGTGTCGAAACACGATCGAGCACTCGCCGGCTCTGCACCCTGAGCCGCGGACCCGTAAGCTTGTACTCGGCAACTGGCACCGTGAGCAGCCGCTCACATTCCCTTTCGAGATCGGAATAGAGGCGCCGCGCCAGCGCGTTCTCGCGAATCAGCGGCCGCAGCTTGTCGAGCTCGCTGTCGAGCAGAATCAGCCGCGGATGCGCCTTGTGCAGTTGCCGGAGCGGATCGTCATCGCTTTGTGCCGCCGCTTGAGCCCACGCCGCGACACTGGCCAGCTGGCCCAGCAACACTCGGCGTGTGACTGCGCGGTCGAGACTCACCCTGGTCTCAGTTTAGTCGAGACTCCGGTCGAATACCACGATGTGAAACGGGCCGTTTTCTCACTGAGCAGGCTCGATCCGCAGCAGCGCTCCGTCGGTTTCCTCTGTAAGCACGTAGAGGAACCCGTCCGGTCCCTGGCGCACGTCGCGGATCCGCTGGTGCAGGTCGGTCAGGAGTGATTCGCGCCGTAGTTCCTCCATCTTGTCATTGAACACGACACGCTCCAACCGCCCCGTGCCGGGAATTTCGCCATAGCGCATGCCGCCAACGAACACGTTGCCTTTCCACGCTGGAAATTTGTCGCCGGAATAGAAAGTCATCCCGGAGAGCGCGATAGAGGGAATCCAGGTCACGATCGGCTCCGTTATGCCTTCTTTCGAGGGCGAATCGGAAATCCGCGGACCGCTGTAATCGCGCCCGTAGCTCACCGAGGGCCAGCCGTAGTTGTGGCCCGCCTGAATATGGTTGATCTCATCGCCGCCGTTCGGGCCGTTCTCGTTCGAATAAACTTCGCCGCTGACGGGATCGACCGCAAGGCCGAGCTGGTCGCGGTGGCCCATCGTGTAGATCTCGGGCTTGTACCCAGCCTTTCCGGCGAACGGATTGTCCGCGGGCACGGTTGCGTCGTCCTTGAAGCGAAGCACCTTGCCGTAATCGCTCGCGGGATCCTGCGCCAGCTTGCCCGTCGCGGCGCCGGTAGTCATATAGAGCAACCCATCGCGCGCGAAAACGAGACGCGAGCCGCCCAGCACAGTCGTCATCTCAGCGGTGAAAAGGTCGCGGACATCCGTCAGCCCATTGCTGTCGAAACGTCCGCGCGCGAGTGTGGTCGCGCTCTGCCCGTTTTCGCCCGGTTTGCTGTACGTGAAATAGATGAATTTGTTCCCGGCGAATTTCGGATGGAGCGCCAGATCGAAGAGTCCCGCGTTCCGCACTGCATTGACTTTGGGGACGCCGGGCAGCGGATTCGGATCAAGAACACCCTTTCGGATAATCCTCAGGCGGCCGCCGCGCTCGGTGACGAGCATGTTGCCATCGGGAAGAAACGCCACGCTCCAGGGATGCGGAATCCCGCGCGCCACGACCGTCACCTTTATCTTGTGCTGTTCGGCGGTGTCGATCGTGAACGGGCCCGCGCCCAGAGGCGGCGCCGGCACTCCGATCGGCGGCCCTTGCTGCGCCCAGAGCGGCGCCAGCAGAAAACTACTCATTACGTAAGCCAGTCTCATTCGAATTTCTTCCCACCAATGTAAACGGCGCTCAGCGTTCGTGTGTTGACGATACCGTCCAGCGGATTCTTTCGCATCACCAGAAAGTCCGCGACCTTCCCTTTGGCCAGCGTGCCGTAATCCTTCTCGACTCCGAGCGCTTCGGAGTTCGTTTTCGAAAACGCCGTGATCACCTGCATGGGAGTCATGCCGCCATCCTTCACCATCAACTCCATTTCGAGGTGCTCGAAAAATCCCTCATAACGCGGCGGACCGTTGCCGCTGTCGCTGCCGAAGCCGATCCGCACGCCGGCCGCGGCCATCTTCTTCAGATTGCGCGAGGCCATTTCGAAATCCCTGCGGTTGAGCGCGATCGCCGGATCTTTCGCCTGCGACTCCTTCAGCTCAGCCGCGCGCTTCAGCCGTTCCGGCGTCGTTCCATTGATGAAGAATGGGTCATGCAGCCACGATGGTGAATCCGCGAACACGAAAACCGACAACTCGCGGGAGAGCGTCGCCGTGATCACGACATGCCTCTTCTTCATTTCAGACATCAGGGCGTCGTCGACATCGCGGTCGCGCACCTCATGCGCCAGCATGTCGACGCCGTTGTCGACCAGAAACTTCGCGTCATCATAGTCGTGGATGTGCGCGAACACCCGCATGTGCCTCTTGTGCGCTTCGTCGATCACCGCGAGCGACACTTCGCGCGGCAGCTTCACAGCGGTGCCGCGGCGGTCGTCGATGACGATTTTGACCGCGTCCACATGCTGGTCCGCCAGCGTCGCGACGAGCTTGCGTGCTTCGGCCGGATCTTTGTCGAACTCGAAGCGGCGCTGAACGGTATAAACGCGCGCGCCTTCGACGTCGCCGTCCCGCTGTGCCGCGCGAATTTTGAGGACCTCCTCGCCATCGCCGCCGAGCCCGGCCGTGCTCGTGACTCCGTATTTCGCGTAGGTGCGTATGCGGCCAGCGGTGTTCTCGCCGATATGGGAATGCAGGTTGATGATGCCGGGCATGATGGTCTGTCCGGTGAGATCGACCACCTGAGCGCCCGCGCGCGCTTTGATTTTCGCCGACGGCCCGATCCCGGCTATCCGCCCATTTGTGACGAGCAGAGTGCCATCGGCAATGGGCGCGCCGCCGCTGCCGTCGATGATCGTCGCGTGGGTATAAGCAGTCGTTTGTGCCGACGCGCTTGCGATCAGACAGATAACACCGATTGCAGGGAAGATTTTCATGGCAGAGGCTTGAGCGCTGGTTTGACGCCATCGGGAAGCGGATAGCGGTCCACATTCAGCAGCATCGAAACCATATTGTAGTAGCCCATCGTACCGATCAGATCGACCACGCCGCGCTCGCCGAACTTGCCGGCGGCTGCTTTGAAGTTGGCGTCGCTCACCTGCCCCTTGCTGAGCAGTTCGTTGCAGAAGTTGTAGACAATCTGTTCATCCGCGTCCATCGGCGCGGGGCGTTTACCCGCCGCCAGCGAATCGATCACCGCCGCTTCGAGCCCGTACTGCAATCCGTCGCGCTGGTGCGCATACCATTCGTATTGCGACGTCCAGTGGCGCGCCGTAATCAGGATGGCGAATTCGTTGAGCTTGCGGGGAATCGACGAGTGATATCGCATCTGCGCGCCAAACTGCTGCGCGAGGTCCCCCATTTCCGGGCTTCGCAGCAGGACGTTAAACGGTCCGGTCACCCTGCCGCGCTCGCCCGCGAGCAGGTGCTGGACCATCTTCCGCTGCTCCGGCGTGAGTTGGTCGGTGGTGAGGGGCTTGAACCGATCGCCGCGGAGGCCGAGGTCTTTGGGGATGGCGGGTGCCTGGGCAGTCACGGCGCAAACGAAAAGCAGTGAGCAAAGAACGGCGCGGTACAACATTGGTCTCTCCCGTGAATTCGGCTCGGATGATATCACGGGCACCTCCTACAATGAATGATTCCAGGAGGTTGGGGATGAAGGCAGGGAAGATCGGAATACTGACAGGGGGCGGTGACGTCCCGGGATTGAACTCGGTCATCAAGACGGTCGTGTATCGCGGCTCGGAAATCGGCCGCCAGGTCACCGGAATTCGCCGCGGCTGGGAGGGCCTTACGCACGTCAATTTCAATGACCCAGCCAGCGCCAGCCGCTACATTCTGCCTTTGACTCGCCAGAATACCCGCACCATCGACCGCACCGGCGGCACCTGGCTGCACAGTTCCCGCACCAATCCGCTGAAGATGAAGAAGACGCCGGCATTTCTCGCGGATACGACATTCCCTTCTTCGCAAAACACCAAAAGCGGCGTGACCTCGACGGTTTACGACATGACCGCGCAGGTGCTGCGTAACATCGAAAAGCTGGAGCTCGATTACCTGGTCGCAATCGGCGGCGACGACACCCTAAGCTATGCCGCGCATCTCGACAGGCAGGGAGTCAAGGTCGTCGCCGTTCCCAAAACGATGGACAACGACGTCCGTAATACCGAGTACTGCATCGGTTTTTCCACCGCGGTCTCTCGCGCCAGCGACGCCATCGAGCGCCAGCGCACGACAGTCGCGTCGCACGAGCGCATCGGCGTCTTCCGCGTCTTCGGACGCGACGCCGGATACACCGCGCTCTATACGGCCTACGCGTGCTCGATGCGCTGCTGCATCCCGGAGTATAAGGTTAACCTCACTAAACTCCTCGATCTGATCTACGACGACAAGCGAAACAATCCGAGCAGTTACGCGCTGATCCTGGTTTCGGAAGGCGCCGAGTGGGAAGGCTATTCTGCCAGCGAGTATGGCGAGGCCGATGCTTTTGGACATCGCAAGAAGGCCAACGTCGCCGAAGCGCTGAGCGACGTTATAAAAAAGCAGAGTGGCGACGAGACCATCGTCAGCGATCTGACGTACGATCTGCGCGGCGGTCCGCCGGATTTTGTGGACAAGATGATCGCGTCCACTTTCGGCGGCATGGCGGTGGACCTGATCGAGCAGGGCAAGCACGGGCTCATGACGGCAATCCATCAGGGATGCTACGCCGCGGTTGCGATTCCGGATCCGAAGCTGGGCCCGCGCAAGGTCGATGTGGCGCGGATGTACAGCACGGAGCGCTATCGTCCGACATACAGCGGAAAGATGGGACTGCCGGTGTTCCTTACGCATGCTTAGCGCGTCGCTGGCTGCTTGTGGGGCAGGCTGGCAGCCTGCGGCCGATTGGCAATCGGCCTCGACCGCCGAAGTCGCCAGGCGGATTATCAATCCGCCGCAGGTTGCCAACCTGCCCCACAGGGTCCGATGAAGCTTCACTGGCGATCCCGCAACATACAAAGCTCCCCGAAGCGCTCCCTCGATCCCGCGCTCCGGGCTGAAATTCAGCGCAGTTTTGACGAGGCGTCACGCGATGAAGAACATTTCCCGTCGACCATCGACCCGCGCATTCAGCACGTCCAGGTCATCCTAAAGTTCTTCGGCGACCTTACCGATAAACAGGTGTTGGACGTTGGGTGCGGCAAAGGCCGCTTTGCCAGGATTTTGCACGAACAGAATCCGCACTCGGTTATCTGGGGACTGGATATATCGGAGGAGATGCTCCGGTTCGTGCCCGCTGGTATTCATACCAAAGCGGGCTCAATGACCGAACTGCCCTTTGCCGCCTCGACGTTCGACTGTGTCTACGCGACCGAATCTCTCGAGCACGCTGTCGACATCGAAGGCGCGGTCGGCGAGATGTGCCGTGTGCTCAAATCCGGCGGCAGGCTGGTCATCATCGACAAAAATGCCGAGCACTGGGGAAATCTGGAAACTCCCGCCTGGGAACGCTGGTTCGGACGCAGGGAGCTCGAACGACTTCTGGCCCGCCACTGCAGGAGCGTTCGCAGCGAATTTCTCTCCTATTGGGAGGACGTGGCGCCCGACGGTCTCTTTCTTGTCTGGTATGCGCAAAAATAGGATCATTGGGCTAAGGGCATGCGGACCAGTGCGGGGATCCCTCATCAAAACCTGAGCGACGAAGTCAACCGCAACATCGTCCAGTCGGAGATCGAGGGCGGCGTGTATCTCGCCGATCTGGAGCCCGGCATCCGGCTCGAGTTCCAGACCGAGCATCATTGTTATTCGCTCACCAACATCGGCCAGGGCCGCGTCAGCATCTGCGGGCATCCGGAGTTCTGCCCAACTCCCGTCGAGGTGACGCTGTGCGGATCGAATTGGGGCGGCTCGCTGCTGAAATCCGGCTATCTCGGCCGTGGCATGCGGCTCGAGTTCCGGCATCCGTCGCGGGACCTGATCACGACATCCCGGATTGTCGATATCCGCCAGGTGTCCTGACGGCGAAAATAGCAGGTTTCATCCTGTAGTCCTGGTACCGGCCTGCCGATAGATAAGCGTCTGGCATGAAACAGCGCCGAAGTGGCCTTCACTCGGTATCCAGACGAACTGAATTTTCGTCATACCGCGGCGGGAAGACCGCTTGATCTTCATATGATCCGGAGGCACGTCGGGGACGACGGTGTTTGACGTGAGGCCGGCGGGAGGATTCGCCATGCCAACTAACACGTCACGGAGGCGCTCGGAGGCGCCTCCGCTTTAAATTTTCCGTCTTTACTTACTTCGGCAGCAGCACCGAATCGACCACCTGAATCACGCCGTGATTTCGATGGCATTCTCACGTTGGTGGTCGAAGAAGACACGGAAATCGCCGCAGCGAAGCCGAAAAGCCGGTCAGGGGCGGCTTGAGTTTTTTCACGTCGCCGGCACGGCTTGCGAGGTACGGTCAATGCAGTAGAGAACCTGCATGGCAGCATCGCGATCGATGGCGGGCAGATCGGCACGAGCTTCTGGTGACCAGACGATGGAAATCCGCTCGGGCCGAGCGTCTTCGCTCACTGCCTGAGTCCGAACTCCCGGAGTATTTCCTCATGTGAGATGCCTTCGCCGCGCGCGATCAAGCGCCGCCGCCGTTTCGTCAGTGACCTCTTCCTCCTCCATTAGAGCGGAAGCGAGCGAGCGAGCGAGAGGCTCAACCATTACTTCGAGCAGGGTACGAACAGCGTTCAGCTTATCCGCGGACAACATGTCCAGCAATGCGTGGGCTTCCTGGCAGTCCTGATCGACATCTGGCCCCATCTGTTTCGATTATATGCCTCCGAATATGATCCCCTCCCGCGTGTGTGTCCACGACATCTCGAGAAAAATCAGAGCGGACCTTTTAATTAAGATCGAGTTGCCTTCAAAGGCGCGGCAGCGGAGAATCGAGGAACCGATGAGTTCGCGGAGGGAGGCCTCGAATTCAGCATCAACTCCTGTCAACGGCGAACCTGGTTTTGAGAATTACGGCTCGCTCAGCCACTCACCCACTTACTGCTTCTGTCCTCACTACACTCCATTGGAGTATAGTGAGAGTTGCAGACGGTTGTTGAGACACCGGCGTTTTCTCCACGATGCCCGAACGCTGGGATTGTCAGAAGCCGAGCGCCTTTCGATCGTACATGGCTGGCTGCTAATCCAGCCGCCGGGGATGCGATCGAAGGCACGGG
>DASZLP010000123.1:0-32166 GCA_035552355.1 Bryobacteraceae bacterium
GATTCCATTTCCAATGGTCGCGCTACTGCAGGTCCCACGTCAGATTGGTCGAGCCGTTGCCAGCCTGGTTGTCGCTGGCGACGTCGGGAGGAGCCAGCAGCACCCACGTCGAGCCGGTCGGCGCGGCGGTTTGTTTCATGGTGAAGCGCACCAGGTATTCCTGCGGCTGCGATGCGCGCACGGAAGATCCGCCCACCGTAATAGAGGCGAACGACTTGAAGTTGTTCCTGGTTCTGCGGATCTCGTTCTGCGGCGATACGACACTCGTATCGAGGCCCGGCGCGTCAAGATCGTAGATTTTATCGTCGGGGCTCGGATTGTCGTCGCGGAAGGTGGCGGGCGATGTGTCGTTGCCCGGCGGGATGGTGGCGTTGTAGGCGCGCTGATCGATCGTGGAGGTCCCGTTGCCCACAAAATCGTGGAAGGCGTTGTCGCGCTCCAGCTTCAGATCGTTTCCGGGATAGTTGAAGCCGCTCGGATGCACGGTCGCGCCGGCTTCCGTGCCCCATCCCATGCGGGTTCCGCAATTGGGCAGAATGAAAGGACCGCCGAGGGACGCAGCCACGCCGGCCCCGAAGCAGCCCGTATAGCTGCCGCTTGCCGAATTGTTCATCGAGACCGCTCCGCTGGTGCGTACGACCGGGGTATCGACCCACAGCACCGTAAACGTGACCGTATCCTTTACGTCGGGCCTGCTTTCCACCGCCAGCGTCAGGGTGATGTCGCGCATGGCGTCGCTCTGCGTCGCGCCTTCGACCCAGAGATTCTTGCCTGCCGCCGCGATACCGGCGTTGGCGAATTTATTGTCGGTGCCGTTGAAAGTGATTTCGCTGCCAGCCGTGGCGGCATCGAAAACTTTCACTTTGGCGCTGTTGCGGGTCAGGATCAGATTGCCGGTGAATGACGCCGGCTGTGCCTGGCCGACCACGATCTGCTGGCGCGGCGCGTTGTTCATGTCGAAATTGCGCACGACGATGCCGCCAACGCTGACTTTGTTCGCGTCGGGTACACCCGTGATAGTCAGGGTGACTTTGAGGATCGTAATGCGAATGTCGACCGGCGTCGCCTCGAGGCCCGTGGTGTTACATCGGAAGTGGACGCGCAGCGTGGCCGCGCCCGCCTTTACCGCGGTGAGCTGCGCCACGCAGGCTGGCTGGTTGGCGCATGTGGGCGCGCTCGTCAGGTTGACGATGGTGACATCGTCGTCCGGCTGCGTGGCTACCAGTTCCCAGCTATAACTGCCGTCGAGCGGCGGCGTGCCGTTGGCCGTGACCTGGAAGTTATCGTTTATCTTTCCCTGCAGGGGCGATGGCGACGCCGTGAGACCCAGGCTGCCCGCGCTTCCCGCGGTATTCGGGTCGCCCCCGCAATGCCAGCCGGCCTTCAGGACGCCTACACCCGGGTCCGACGCGATTACGGATCCATCCGCGCTGACCGTTCCCGTGCCGATGGCCGTGAACGTCGCGAGATCGTGATCGTAGGAATACATCTCGGTGACGGCGCGCGGCGAAAGGCCGTCGACATTTGGAATTGTGATGGCGGCGGGTGGATTGAAAGTCGTGCCCACCGGCTGGATCGTCACGATAAAACGGGGCTGCTGGCCGAAACCGGGCACCATCGGGATCTTGTCCGGATTCACGGGAGTGACCGAGACGCAGCCGCTGCGCGCGCCTCCCGGGAATGTCGCCGAGCCGGGCGCAATGGTCAGCGAGAATCCGGGCGCCTGCGGCACGGTGAGCGTGCCTCCGGTGCTCGCGGTCACGCACACCTGCGCCGCCGAGTTGATCTGCGGAAGATAGATTGGCGACCCGACCGTATTGTTCTGGCCGGATACGGTCACCAGATCGTATTCGAGCGTCGGAAAGGCGCCGGGGCGGGTCGCGGTGGTGCCATCCGCCATCAATTTGAATACGCCGACCGGCGCGGGCGAAATCTGGAAGAAGCCCTGGGCGTTGGTCTGCACCGGCGTGCCGATCTGCTGCGGAACGTTGTTGTTGGCCCCGGAGTTCGTCTGATAAAGACGCATCGTCACGCCGGGAATCGGAATGTTGCTGTTATCGAGCACCACGCCGCTGATGAGCGTGCTGGCCAGCGGACCAGGCACCAGAGCGGTCGCGGTAAACGTCGCCGGGAGCGCCGTGTTTCCGGCGAAAGTGGCTTCGACGGCGTTGGGGCCCGCCGCGGCTCCGAGGGTCAGAATCGCCTGCACGCGGCCGTCGCTGTCGGACGTGGCCGTAATCGAATCGAGACCGCCGAGCGTGCCGCCGCCCTGCGAAACGCTGAAGGTGACTGTGACACCACCCAGCCGGTTGTGCCGCGCATCGGTCACGATGGCGATAAACGGCAGGGGCAGCGCCTGGCCGACGACTCCCGACTGGCTGTTGCCCGAGTCGATTACGATGGCGGCAGCCGCGGTCGCCGTCGCCGACTCCGTGAAAACTCCGGTGGTCGCGATCCCCGAGGACGAGGCGGTCACGACATTGTTGCCGGCGCCCGCGCGCGAGCCCAGCGTGTAAAAGACCTGCGCCTGCCCCTGCACGTCGGTGTTAACCGCGACCGAAGACAAGCCGGCGGAGGCGGTGGGCGAGACGGCGCCGTCGCCGCTGGTCACGCTGAAAACGACCGGTGTATTGGCTATCGGCTGCCCTGAGCCGTTCAGCAGCTTCACCACCAGCGGAGCCGAAAGCAGCGTGCCCGTCGAGCCGATCAGATTGTTGCCGGATACGATCGTGAGCCCGGGCTGCGTCGGCGGCTGCCGCACCACCGTGACGCTGGCCGTCGCAAAGTTACCGGCGCGGTCGCGGCCGGTCGCGGTAATCGTGTTACTCCCCAGTGTCAGCGGCACGTTGACGGCGTTGTAAGTCCGGTTGGCTACCTGCGCCGGCACGCTGTTCACTGTCACGGTGGCCTGCTGGTCGTTAACAGTGCCGACAACGATATCGTTCACGATGCCATTGACGCTGATGGTTGCCGCTGTCGTGACCGCGTTGTTCAGCGGCGTGTCGATCGTGATGTGCGGCGGCGTCGTATCCAGCGTGACGGTGCGGCTGGCCGTAGATACCGAGGTGTTCGAATTGGTTGCGACCGCGGTGACGGTGTTGGTGCCTTCCTGCAACGGCACTGAAGCGCTGAAGGTCGTGCCCGTGACCTGCGCCGCGATTCCGTTCACCTGGACGGCAGCCGCGGGGTCGCCAACCGTACCGGTCACGGTAGTCGGACTGATACTTAAGTAAGCGGGGTCCGTGGGCGCCGTGATCGTGATGCCCGTGCTGACACCCGAGATAGTCAGCGGTATAAGACCCGACTGCACCCGCACCAGGCTTCCAAGGAAGGCCGCCGAGACCCGGTAATTGACAGTACCACTGGTTTGCTCGAAGACACTTAGTACCAGGGAGTAAGTGTTATCGGCGGCAGTTGCATCGCCGTTCAGGCCGTCATCGTGCATCGTGCCTACGATGGTGGCGCGGCCCAGCGCATCGACACGGATAAGATTCACTGAGCCGGGAATGATAGAGGTGTCCGAGATAGTGCCTGTGAATGTAACCGGAGTGCCGACGCCCGCCGCCGCGCTCGCAACCGAGGAGCCGGCGCTGTCAATGGTCGCGGCAGCGGCTGAAAGACCTGTGGCCGCAAACAAAAGTAGTAGAGCTGGGGGCGAAAGCTTCAGCATAATTAAGATCGTTCCTCCCGGTCCACGCGGCCGCACGGACTAACTGGCGCGTGGGCACTGGCGCCGTAATAGTACCTGGGCACGTCAATCGAGCCTAACCCCCAGGACTTAGGTTAAGAGTATAAGGCGGATTAGTCGCGCTTGCAATCGAAATACGCTCCTATCGCTGTTTCTAAAAAAGCAGCGCCAGCCCCATCGAAAATGTAAGCGCGATTTAGAGTTTTCATGGTATTATCCCCCCACATACAAAGGTGGTTATGACAAAACGGCAACCGCGCGCGCGCGAAATATTTTTCTGTCTCCTTGTAACATCCGGCCTTCTGCTGTCACCTTCGCTGGCGCGTGCGCAAGCAGTATCCGGGCGAGGGCTCGCAATCGGGGCTCCCTCGGCGAACGCCGCATTCACCGGCCAGGACACGGTCACTATTAGTTCGGTGATCCGCGACGCGACTGTGATCGGCGGCAGCGTTCAATTGCAACGCCTCGACGCGGACGGGCGCGTGGCGGCGGTTGTGGGTGTCATGCATGACGACGGCCGCGATGGCGATCTCATCGCCGGAGACAACATCTGGACACTGCGGACCCCAATCGAAAGCAACACCGCCGGCCAGATGGCATTCCGCGTGTCGGCGGCTGTGAAGAGCAGCATCCGGAGAGCGATCTCCGCTCCCGCGCTTATCGATATCAAAAGCAGCCAGACACGTCCGCTGTCTTCACATAATCTCTTATCGGGCAAGCCTCGCGTGGCGCTGCCGAGGGTAAGTGACGGAACGACCTTACTGGATTACGAAGCTTTCCCCGACGCTACCGTACTTACTAATCAGTATTCGGGAGTTACTTTCACCAATGCGATTGTGTTCGCGTCGGGTATTTCACTGAACGAATTCGAATACCCGCCTCATTCAGGGACCAACGTGGTTTCCGATAACAACGGCGCGATGACGATCAATTTCACCGTTCCGGTCGCGAGCTTCAGCGGCTTCTTCACTTACAGCGTGCCGTTGACGATCACCGCCTATGATTCATCCAATACCGTTGTCGGCACCGTGAACTCGCATTTCACGAACAACCAGGGTCTTTCGGGCGCCGCCGGGACGAGCCCCAACGACTCTGTCGTGGTCGCCGCAGCCGGTGGAATCGCGAAAATTACGATCACCGGCGCGCCGCAGGGAGCTTCTTTCACGATGGATGACACGGTGCTCGGCGCGCCTGTGGGCGCACCGCCGCCGCCATGCTGCAGTGGAGGACCGCCGCCGGTGGTGACTGGTCCGCCGGCGCTTTCCATTGGGGCGTTGAACCTTGGAACAATCGGCGCGGGTGGGGTGATTTCGGGCGCATTGGCGGCGAGCGGCGGTACTCCGCCGTATAAGTTCGCCTCACTGGGACCGTTACCTGACGGAGTAACTTTAACCAGCGACGGTAAAATCGGCGGCAAGCCGACGCAGGCGGGCGCCGCGTCTTTTACAGCGACGGTCACCGACAGCGCGGGCGTAACGGCCGGAGCCGTGGTGTCTTTCTCTGTGCTTGCAATTACGACGGCTACTCTGCCGGACGCGACGGCCTTCGCCGATTACGCGGCCACCATCGCGGCAACGGGCGGAACCAGCCCTTATCAATTCTCGGCAACCGGTCTTCCTCCCGGTGCTTCCATCAGCGGCACGGGTGCGCTGCGAGGGCCGATAACGAAACAAGGGACCTACACGATCTCCGTGCAGGTCAGCGACGGGAACGGTGTTACCGCCAAGGCAACGCTGAGTTTGAAAGTGAATGCGCCGGGGCCTCTCTCGGTCACCGGCGCCACGCTTCCGGGGGGCGTGTTATCGGCGCGTTATTCGCAGGCGCTTATCGCAACCGGGGGCGCGCCGCCTTACTCATGGGTGTTGACAGGAGGGGCGCTGCCGGCCGGACTAACGCTGGCGTCGACCGGCGTCGTCTCCGGATTCCCAGGCGCGACCGGCATCTTCACCTTCAACGCGGCGGCGACCGATTCGACGGGCGGAACGGCCGCGGCGCAGTTTTCCATCGCGATCACGCCGCCGCCGGTGGTGATCCACGCGCCTCCGGTTTTGTCGTCGGGAATGGTGGGCGTCGAATATCCCGTACAACTGGTGACGGCCAGCGGTGGCGTCGCGCCCTACACCTTTGCGGTGAGCAGCGGGAGCCTGCCTGCCGGGTTGACGCTGAGCTCGGATGGGTCGGTCCGCGGAACTCCGACCGCCGCCGTCTCCGCCGCATCTTTTACGGTGAAGGCAACTGATTCCGCCGGCCTCGCGGGTACGGCGACCCTGCAGGTGACGATCCGGGTCAAAACCATCGATCTGGCGCTCTCGGCCGGCAGTCTCGCGTTCTCACTCGCCAGCGGCAGCGGCGCCGTGCCGCCGTCTCAATCGATTCAGGTGCGGTCGACCAGCGCCGGCGTGGTTATTCCATATTCGGCGAGCCTCACGCCGGCGGTGTCCTGGCTGACCGTCTCGGGCGGGACTTCAACGCCCGGCGTCCTCAACGTCGCGCTCACCAGCCAGGCGCTCACGCTCGCCGCGGCCGCCACGCCCTATCAGGCGACCATCGTCTTTGCGTGCGCCGCCAGCGCGCCCTGCGCCGGCGCTCCGCAGAGCGTCGGTGTTTCCCTGACCGTCACTACGCTGCCTGCGCAGTTATCGATTCTCAATACCTCCCTCTCGTTTACCGGTTCCATCGCGGCGCCGCAGCCTTCTTCGCAAAGCCTCAACCTGCAGAACACAGGCGGAGGCTCGGCGGGGATCGTATCGATCGCGAGCAACGCCGGATGGTTGCAGGTGGGCGCGTTTCCGGCGGTCATACCGGCGGGTCCGGTGACTTCGATCGGGATCACGGCCGATCCGACAGGCCTTGCAGCCGGCTTCTACCGCTCCACGATTACAGTGGTCAGCTCGAGCGGAACCAACATCGTTGCCGCGACGCTGCTGGTGGGCTCGGGGGCCAGCATGGCGCTTGCCCCGGCCGGCGTGCAGGTGCTGATGGCCGCCGGAGGAACGCCTCCGCCCGTGGATAATTCGATCCCTGTCGCGGTGTCCGGCAGCGGACCGGTGGCATGGACCGCGAGCGTGCTGCCAGGCGCGAGTTGGCTCAGCGTGCCGACGGCGACCGGAACCTCGACGAGCGACACACCGGCGGCGGCGACGTACTCAATCGATCCCGCGGCGGCCGGCGCGCTCGCGCCCGGAACCTGGTTTGGCACCATCCAGTTTTCCTCGGGCGCGGTGTTGAATTCTCCGCAGGATTTCCAGGTTGTGCTCACCGTTACCACGGGAATTGGCGCGGCCGTGGCGATTCCGTCGCCGCAGGGACTTCTCTTTATCGGCGCCGGAACGCTGCCGCCGCAGACCATCCAGGTTTCTTCGGTGGGTGCGAGCTCGGTAACTTATCAGGCTTCGGCGAGTACTACTGACGGACATTCGTGGCTCACGGTGAGTCCGTCGACGGGCACCGCAACCGCCTCGGCGCCTGCCCGGACACTGGTCGCGGTGAGCACAGCGGGACTGACGGCGGGAACTTATTACGGCGCCGTCAACTTCGCGGGCTCCGGGGCCGCCGTCGAGAGTGTGAGCGTGACATTAATAGTTCCGAGTGCCTCTTCCGGCAGCGCGGCTTCGAACCAGGCATTCACCGCCGCCGCGACGGCCGGTTGCGCGCCGTCCCAAATCGCGGCGGCGCGCATGGCGCCCGTGAACGGCTTCTCGTTCGCCGCCGGTCTGCCGGCGCCACTCTCGGTTCGGCTCGCCGACAACTGCGGGAATCCGATTGTGAACGGGAGCGTGGTCGCATCCTTCTCGAACGGCGATTCGCCACTGGCGCTCCAGCTCGCGAATGCGGCGACGGGCCTTTATTCCGCCACGTGGACACCGCGGCAGACAGCTTCGCAGGCGACTGTCAGCGCCGCTGTCACGGCGCCCGGTCTGACGGCGAGTTCGACGGAGTTCAAGGGGACCGTCACGCCCGGCGCTACTCCGGTGCTGAACCCTTTGGCAACGCTGCATGTTTTCTATCCGCAGGTGGGCGGCGCGCTGGCGCCCGGAACGATCGTGCAGATCTACGGGTCCAACTTCGCATCGCAGATTGCGCCGGCGACTACGATTCCGCTGCCCATGAGTCTCGCCGGAACGTCGGTGATCATCGGTGGAGAGCAGGCGCCTCTTTACTATGTGAGTCCGGGACAGATCAACGCGCAGGTGCCGTTTGAGCTGGCCTCGAACCATCAATATCAGGTCGTGATCAACTCCGGCGGTGTGTTGTCGACGCCGGATACGATTCAGACGGTGGCCGAGGCGCCGGGATTCGCGGCGCTGGAGGGCGGCTCCATTATCGCCATCCACTCCGACGGAAGTCTGGTAACCGCGGCGTCGCCCGCCAGGCCCTCCGAATACATCGTGATATTCGGTGCCGGGCTCGGCGCTACCGACAATGCAGTGGCGACTGGCGCGGGAACGCCGGACAGTCCGCTCTCGAACGCGCTGAGCGCGCCTTCGCTGACGATCAATTCAGAATCGGTGCCGGTTTTGTTCGCGGGCCTGACGCCAAGCCTGGTCGGTTTATACCAGATCAACTTCCAGGTGCCGGCGGATGCGCCCAACGGTTCGCTGCCGCTGCAGGTGACGCAGAATGGCGCGGCGGCGAATGCGGCCGTGCTGATTGTGCATAACTGAGGGGCTGCTCAGCGATCGAGGTAATGAACGTCTGGTAATTCGCGCAGCCGCGCCGCTGCCTCTTCCGGCGTGATGTCGCGCTGCGGCATCGCCAGAAGCTCGTAGCCCACCATGAACTTTCGGATGGACGCCGAGCGCAGAACGGGCGGCAGAAAATGGGCGTGCAGATGCCATTCGTCGTGCTGTTCCCCGTCCGGAGAATCCGAAGGAGACTGGTGAAAACCCATTGAATACGGGCACGGGCTCTCGAACAGATTGTCGTAGCGGGTGGTAACGCGCCTGAGGATGTCTGCCAGCTCCGCGCGCTCGCCGGCATTCAGCGAGGAAATGTCGCCCGTGTGGCGGCGGCCGACGATCAGAATTTCGAATGGCCAGACAGCCCAGAAGGGGACGAGCGCGACGAACCCCGCATTCGCCGTAACCACGCGCTCACTGTTGCTTTCGAGCCCAAGATAGTCGCAGAGCAGGCAGCTGGATTTACTCTTCATCCAGCCGCGCTGTGACGCCTGTTCTTTGGCGATCTCGTTGGGAATCCGGTGGCTGGCCCAAATCTGGCAGTGGGGATGCGGGTTGCTCGCGCCCATCATTTGTCCGCGATTTTCGAAGATTTGCACATAATTCACCAGCGGCATGGAGCCGAGCTCGCTGTTCTGTGCGCACCATTCCGCGACGACATTACCGATTGCGGCCGTGCTCATGCGCGAGAGAGTCATATCGTGAATGGGTGAAAAACACAGCACGCGCGTGGTGCCGGGTTCGGCTTCCGCGACTCTCAATCCGGATTCGTCAAAGCGTTCACGCGGGGTGTCGGGAACGAGAGCGGGGAAGTCGTTTGTAAATACGAACGTCTGGTCATACGCAGGGTTGCGATGCGCGCCGGCCCGTTCATTGCCCGGGCATAGATAACAGGTGGGGTCGTAAGGCACGGGCGGCGGATGCTCCACACGCTCGATCTCGCCCTGCCAGGGACGCGCGGTGCGTTGCGGAGATACCAGCACCCACTCTCCGGTCAACGGATTCAGACGCGAGTGCGGACGTTGTCGCCATTCGAACATAACCTTGTAGGCAGAAAGCCGTTACCTCCCGTAACATCGATAGCACGAGCGGCATCGCCACAGCCAATGACCTCGCGCGCCGGGCGACAGCCGAATGGGGCGCGCCCGCGCGGGTCTTCCGCGCGCCGGGACGCGTCAACCTGATCGGCGAGCATACCGATTACAACGACGGCTTCGTGCTTCCCGCCGCAATCGAATTCGCGACATTCGCGGCCGCCGGGGTCCGCCACGATAACAAACTGCTCGTGCGCTCGGAGAATTTCGCCGAAACGCGCGAGTTCGATCTGACGGCGTTGCCGCGTGTTTCGCAAGGCCACTGGAGCGATTATGTCGCCGGCGTGGCGATTGCAGCGCGCGAGGCAGGCCTGCGCTTGCAAGGCGCGAATCTGATGATCCGCGGCGAAGTGCCTGTCGGCGCGGGGCTGAGCTCCTCGGCGGCGCTCGAAATGGTGACGGCGTTTGCGCTCTTCTCTCTCGCGGACGCCGAAATCGATCGGACCGCGATGGCGCTTCTCTGCCAGCAAGCCGAGCGGAAATTCGCCGGCGTCAAGGTCGGGATTATGGATCCATTCGTCTCTGCTCACGCACGCGCAGGCTGTGCTCTGCTGCTCGATTGCCGGTCTTTGGATTTCCGTTTCGCGCCTGTGCCTGCGGCAGCGCAGCTCGTCGCCTGCGACACGCGTATTCATCACGAGCTGGCAGGCAGCGCCTATAATCAACGGCGGCAGGAGTGCGAGAGCGGCGTCGGAATTCTCGCGCGTTCGCTGCCGGGAATTAAGGCTTTGCGTGACGTGCGGATCGCGGATCTCGAAAGTCATCGCGGCGAACTCCCGCCGATCGTTTATCGCCGCTGCCGCCATGTTGTCTCCGAGAACCAGCGAGTGCTCGATGCTTCCACCGCGCTCGATGCAGGCGATCTGAGAAGTTTCGGATCGCTCATGTACGGCTCGCACCGCAGCCTGCGCGACGATTACGAAGTCAGTTGCCCGGAGCTCGACATTATGGTCGACATCGCATCGCGATTGCCGGGCGTATACGGCGCACGCATGACGGGCGGCGGCTTTGGCGGCTGCACCGTCAATCTGGTCGCGGCGGAGAGCGTCGATTCGTTTTCGACCGTGATCGCGGAACAATACCGCGCTGCCACGGGCATCGAACCGAAAATTTATGTTACCGAGGCCGCCGACGGAGCCGGCGAAGTGACGCTCACCGGTTGAAGAAACAAGTCCTCCGCGTCGGATTCAACCAATCGCGCCGACCGGACCAGCTCCGCCGCTTTCTTTCCCGCAAGAAACGCATGGTCGGAGTTGTAATATTCCCACTCGCTGTAGCGCCCCGCCAGAACAATGTCGTATATGGCGAGCCATTCGCGGATCTCACGCACGGATTTTGCGCGCCCGTGATCGTAGACCACATACGCATGGGGAAGATCGCACTGTGCCGTTGTCCGGACAGGGTCATCCGGGCCGATGATCCCGACGCGCCGGCAATCGTCGATGCAGCGCTGTACGAGATCGTCTCCATCGCACGGCAGCGGCTTATGCGGCGAGTACGTGATCTCGCACGTAAGCCCAAACCCGTCTGGAGGGTTGCAGTGCGGGCTGGCGTTGCCCTGCACGAAGATGCGATGGAAGACGGTATCCTCCGGATAATAGATCCAGTGCTTCTCCGTAAGTTTGCCGCGACCCACACCGATATGCACACAGCGCACCGATAAGTAGCGCAACGCTTCGGCCGCGGCTCGTATGGCGGGCGGCGCCTCGTCGCCCATCTGCCGGATAAGAACAGGCAGCGGCATGGTGCTGATCAGGTGCTTGTAGGCGACCTCGCAACCGTCTTCCAGAGTCACGCGATGTTTCGACGGCGACACGCGAACGACGCTGGTATTGGTTCGCAGCTCGCCTTTCAGATGGCCCAGCCACGCATCCATCAGGCTTTGAAAACCGCCCCGCAGAGGATATCCGAAGCGGGCATTCGGCCCCATCGGTCTGGGCGCCGGCGTAAGAGCTCCCTCGATCATCTCCTGGAGGTTCGGCAGAGGGACCCGGCCGCCCAGCCATGATGTCTCCATTTCGGTCAGCGGTACCGCCCAGAGCTTGCGATTGTAGGGGATTGCGAAATGTTTGGCGATTCCCGCGCCCCAGACTTTATAAATGAACTCCTCGAAATTTTTCGGCTCCGCGGCGGCCTCCTGGAGATCGTATTTTTCCACGAGCGGAGCGGAGGCTTCGAGTATGCCGTCGGCACAGCAGTCCTTTAGATTGCCATTCGCGCACGGACCGTTGGCGTGGCCGTTCGTCCGTCCCGCATCTTTCGGCGGCTTCAGAGAACCGTAGCGCGCTTCGATCGCGCCGACGACACACTCAGTGATTACGTCCGGCGGCAGGCCATAGAGCGACGCCTGAAAGGGGTAACGCGTATGAACGTTCTTGCTGTAGATCCAGGCCTCGCGATCCTGCCAATGCACGTTGTCCCCAAGCAGCATTTGATAGAGCTGATGGACGTAGGAATCCATCGAAAACATGATGTGGCCGGCGTAATCGAACGTGAACCCATCTTTGACGATGGAGCGGCACCAACCCCCGACTGTCGAATTCCGCTCGAGCAGCAACGAATCCGCGCCGAGATGATACGCGGCGCTGAGGCCGGTCGGGCCCGCCCCGATCACGACCGTGTCGACGCTCCGCGGATGGGACGCCCGCATCCTTTTAGTCTCGATTACGCTGGTGATCGCATCGTCCATGCGCTGCGCGGTGGCGGTCCACGATGTTCGGCTCAACACCTCGCGCATGCGGTGCTGGCGGCGCGCGCGATCGTGAGTGTCGGCGCCGAGGGCCTGCTCGCAGGCGGCAATGAACTCCTCGGGAGTGCCTGCGAGATGCACGATATCGCGGTAGGGTTCGGCGACGTCTGTAATCGGCGTACTCACGATCGGCTTTTCCGCGGCCATGTATTCGAGCGTTTTGGTCGGGCTGATGAACTCAGTCGAGCGATTCCTCGCGAAAGGCATCAAACAGACATCCCACCCCTTGAGATAAGACGGAAGCTGGACATATGGGCGCTGCCCGAAATAGTGGATATTCGCTCGCCGGGGCAGGCTGTCGGGATCGATTTTCACGACAGGTCCAACCATTACGATCTGCCATTCGGGATGCGAATCCGCCAGGATGGCGAGCAGGGTGAGGTCGATGCGCTCGTCAATGACCCCGTAATATCCGAGTCGCGGATGCGCCAAATGCAACTGGTCCGCGGCTTCTCTTAAATCCCCGCCCTGAGCGGCCGCGGCAAAGTGTTCCGCATCGACACTGCTCGGAAAACAATAGACACGCGAATGACGGTCTTTTTTCGCGCGGTAGAGGCTGGGGCCGCCGGTGAATACGAGGTCCGCTTTCACCAGCAGCTCCTGCTCGCGTTCGAGCAGTTGCGGGGGTGCCCCGAGAAATGCCGATAGCTCGTCCATGCAGTCATAGACGATCGCCTGCGGGCGCAAACCGGCAGCCGCGGGAAGCGGCAGCGGCGTATAAAACCAGAGAATAAACTCGCCAATATCCAGTAATTCAGGAAGTTTCTGCAACATGCGGCTGAGGTACGGCAATTGTTGCTCGTGAAAACCGGGTTCCTGGCACGGTGTCAGAGGACGGCAAATAGTGACATTCGGCGTCCCTCTTTCGAACTGCCACTCCGGCCGGTCAGATTTGCTGCAGACGGGCTCTTCAACAAAGAAGATGCGGTGATTCACGGCGAGACGAGAGAGAAGATGTTGCGGTCTTTGAAAGACGAAATTCCAGCGCAAATGAGACAAAACGACTATAGCGGTTTTCCCTTGCATACGATGCGTCGGCCCCCAGGTTGGAAATGTCCGGTGCGATCGGCGCCGGACATCATAAGAGTTTGCAGGCATTGCGCCACAGTGTGGTCCGATTCACAAACATCAATCTGCTCCGCCGCGAGCACGGGATTTTTTACACAAACTAATGTTGCGGCCTGGGCATTTGTGGCCATCGAAAAACAAGCGCCGGCACGATTGCCGGCGCGGCGGGCGGGAGCGCCCGCGCCACAGTTTACTGCTTTTGTGACCTACAGATTTAACGTCTGCGCATGGCGCAGAGCTGCGGCGTACGTCTCATTGAGAATCCTCCGGTAGTGCCCATCGCCATCAGCTTCGAGATCCCAAAGGCCGCAATTATGCCAATGGGAGTGGTCTTCCCAATCGAATCGATCGAGGATCGGATAGAGACACGCGCCGCTTACCGGAATACCGTTGGCGGCCGCCTTCGCCAGTTCGCCCGCGATTTCGTTCAGCCAGGGCGCGCGGCCAACTCCATAATGGCTTGTCTCGGCGATAAAGAACGGGCGCGCATAGCGCTGGTGAATCTCCGCCAGGAGCAGATGGAGAGGCCTCCAGCGGGGATCGTCCGAGCCGGCGTCCCAGTGCAGCTTGCGTCCGCCCGGCACCTCCCATTCGTTGGCGGCATAGAAGTTCAGACCGACGATGTCGAGGTAATGCTCGGCTCCGCCCAACTCCGGCGCCGCGCGGCCGGCGATCATGTCCCACGCTTCGAACTGGCTGTTGCGCTGGTCGAGGGCGGGTTGTGTATTCCAGGGCTGCGACGCCGGCGGCATAGTGTGGATCAACGGCTCAGGCGAGATGAAACGCGCGCGAGGCTCGATGAGCCGGATGTTCTCGAATGCCGCAATCGCCGCCCGCACTAACTGGCGCTTCAATTCCGGGCCGCGGCCGCACGCCCACGGAAACATCAGCTCGCGGGCGGCCGCCCAGGCGAAAAAGGAGATCTCGTTCACCGGCGAATAGACCGGAATCGCACCTGTATGTTCGCGGTGAATGCGCGCGGCCTCGCGGGCGAAGAGGCCGAACCGGTCCACGAACGCCGGCGAAAAGATGTCGAGCCCGTCGGGCCAGCCGTAGTGAAAAAGATCCCAGATCACCTGAATTTTTTCGGCGCGGGCGGCTTCCAGCATGGGGATCCAGCTCGACCAGTCGAACTCGCCGCCGCGATCGATCAGATGCCAGCGGAGACCATCGCGCGCCGTCAGAATTCCGGCTTCGCGAAGGCGGCGGTAGTCTTCCGCGCAAAAGCGGTCATGTTCCACGGCCGCGGTCATATCGAGCCGCTCATTCCAGGAGTTGATGTGCGAGGAGCATTCGAATCCGGCCATCCAGAAGGATTGAAACAGGCGTGTCATTGGCGTTTGTTCCGGGCGTGGGCGTTTGTTTCGGGCGTGGGCGTACGTTTTGGAAGCGGTCAGGGCTTCGGATCCTGCGAAGTGTGGTGGTCTTCCGGCGGCACGACATAGCGGGTCTGCTGCTGTTTCATCAGACGTTCCCGCCACTCCCATTCGAGCTGATGATCGTGCGGCGTTTGCGGCCCCCGGGTCGCGAGGGCGATTTCCTCCAGCGGAAACTTCGGCGTGCGGTCGGCGAAAAGAAGCCCGTTTGTCTCCTGATAAGTGTCGGCGAACTGCGTATAGCAGAAGCCCGCCAGCACCGGAATCGCCCGTATCGCGCGCAGCAGCCCGAGATAGCGGTTGGCCAGATCTTCGGCGCTGTCGGCGCGTGAATAACCCCAGGTGTGCAGCACGTCCGGCGAAAAGGCGATGCCGCCGAACTCCGTGATCATGATGGGCTGATCGCCTGCCGGTTCACTCAAAGAGAGAAGACGCCCTGCCGGCTGCTCCCGCTTGAAGAGCCGCGAGGTATCGCCGGCCGTGTAGCGAGCGAGAATCCGGCTCGGCTGAGGATCGTAATCGTGAATGCCGATAATATCGGTAGCCACGCTCTCCCATCCGTCGTTGCCGATGACGGGCCGCGTGGGGTCGAGCGTCTTTGTCAAATGATAAAGAGCCTGCACGTAATGGCGTTGCGCCGGCGTGCTGGGCAGATCGGGCACCCCCCACGATTCGTTGAACGGGACCCATGCCACGATGCAGGGATGATTGACATCGCGCCCAATGGCCTCCGTCCATTCGCGCGTCAGCCGGCTCACAGACGCCCGTGTAAACCGGTACGCGCTGGGCATTTCTTCCCACACGAGCAATCCAAGACGATCGGCCCAATAGAGATAGCGCGGATCTTCGAGCTTTTGATGCTTGCGCACGCCATTGAAGCCCATCGCCTTCGCGAGCTCGACGTCGCGATGGAGGGCGTCGTCGTCGGGCGCGGTCAGGCCCGATTCCGGCCAGTAGCCCTGGTCGAGCACCATGCGCAACTGATAAGGCCGGTTGTTCAGGGTGAATTTCTCGCCCTGCACACCGATCTGGCGCAGTGCGGTATAGCTTTCCACTTCGTCGACAATCTCGCCGGAAGGGGTCTCGAGACGAATCCGCGCCGTGATCAGCGTCGGTGTCGCAGGGCTCCACAGTAATTCGTTGCGGTAATCGTCGATGCCCGGATCGGAAAGCGCGATCCGCCGGTGCACCTCACCGGCCAGCACCGCATAGCAGTCGCGCGCCAGCAAACGTCCCGCGCCATGCAGTTCGACGGCGCAGTTGAGGTCGTCGCGCTGCGGGCCGCGGGTCCAGATTTCGAATCCGATTTCCCAACGCTCGAGATTGGGCGTCCATCGGATCATGTCTATATAAGTCGCCGGCACGCGCTCGAGCCAGGCCGTTTGCCATATTCCAGTCGTGCGCGGATACCAGATTGAATGAGGATTAAGCTGCCAATCCTGCTTACCGCGGGGTTTCGAAAGATCCGCGGGATCGTCTTCGGCGCGCACCACGACAGTCTGATCGCCATCGCCGCTCAGAATGTTGGTGATGTCGAAAAAGAAGGAAGTGTAACCGCCTTCGTGCGTACACGCCGTGTGCCCGTTGATCCATACCGTCGCATGGTGATCGACCGCGCCGAAATGAAGGAGCAGCCGCTCGCCGGCATTCCGCGGCGCAAACCGGAAAGTCCGGCGGTACCAGCACGCGCGGTAAAAACTCGTGTCGGCGATGCCGCTGGCGGGCGTTTCGGGCGAGAAAGGAACGCGAATCCGCTGATTCCATAACGGCTCATCCGGCGTGCGGCAGTCGCCGCCGGCATCTATCGCGAATTCCCAGGTGCCGTCGAGCGAAAGCCAGTCTTTTCTTTTCAGCTGCGGGCGCGGATATGAATCCACCGTGACGTCGGGACTCCCGAATGTGATGGACAGCGTCGATCTCACCCGCACGGCTGATGCCGTTGGCATCGAATTGTGCGGGATCTGACGGCGAATTCCGGCGAATTGCGATAGGTTGATTGTGGAGGACGGGAAAATGGGTTCAGCAGGAACATTTCGCTCGGAATTATCGGCTCTTGCCATTGCCACCACGATCTACCATGAAGCCTCGCCCGACATGATGGAAGAGGCCCGCCTGCGGTATTCGCTCGCGGTCGATCGTTTCAGAGCCGCGCAATCCGGGCACCCCGATGCGGAAAGCGGCCGCGAAACATCCGGGACAACCGATTCTGAATCCCAGCCGCTCGCATGAACCCCAACCTGCCGCATCACTGAATTCTGCTTCGTTTCTTGTTGGCCCGTGGCTTGCCTGCACGCTGGACGGGAAGATCATCCCGGAAAAATCATCACAGTCGAAACCAAGGAGAATGTCGTGGACCAGGAAACCATGCAGCAATTGTTCGTAGAGCAGATCAGGGACCTCTACGATGCTGAAAAGCAAATCGTGCGGGCATTGCCGAAACTGGCAAAGGCTGCCGAGTCGGAAGAACTCACGGAAGCGCTGAATAGTCACCTCGAAGAGACGAAGAACCACGTGTCGCGTCTCGAAAAGGTCTTCCAGCTTATAGGGGCCAACGCCAAAGGAAAACCCTGCAAAGGAATGAAAGGCCTTCTTGAAGAAGGGAACGAGGCAGTGGAACAAGAAGATGAAGGCCAACTGCGCGATCTGGCGATTATCGCCGGATGCCAAAAGGTCGAGCACTACGAGATGTCCGCCTATGGCACGGTACGCACGATCGCCGAGCAAATGGACAAGCAGGACGTCGTGCAGCTTCTGCAGGAAACCGAGGACGAAGAGAAGGAAGCCGACGAGAAATTGACCGAGGTCGCCACCAATATCTATGAGGCGGCGGACGAGGGTGGCGAAGAAGGCGAAGAAGCGGAGGAAGAGACAATTGTGAGCACCCGGCGTTCAGGCGCGACAGGCCGCGCAACCGCGAAGCCCGCCACGCGCAAAGCGGGCCGCTAAGACAGGGAACTTGCGGATCCCCCGTGTGCGGGCGGCGCATTTGCGCGTGCAGGCGGCGCGTCCGCACAGGCCGCTGTACGATCGAAGCATCCCGATGCCCGCTGCCGGTAAATCGAGTGCTCTTGAGCTCGAAGGAATCGCCATCACTCATCCGGACCGCGTCATCTCTGAAACGGGCCACATCACCAAAGGCGAGTTGGCGGAATATTATGCGACTGTCGCACCGTTTCTGCTGCCGCGCATCGCGCGCCGGCCGCTGAGTCTTCTGCGTTGCCCGTCCGGCATCGACAAGCAGTGTTTCTTTCAGCGGAATCCCGGCAAGGGCCTCGGCGCGGACGTCCATACCTTCGAGTTCCAGAGCAAGGGCAAGACATTCGAGTATCTCTATATTGAGGACGCGAGAGGCTTGCTCGAAGTTGTGCAGATGGGCGCGGTGGAGCTTCATCCATGGGGCGCGCCCATCGATGCCATCGATTATCCCGATCGCATGATCTTCGATCTCGATCCCGCGCCCGATGTTCCGTTCGACGCCCTGAAGCTGGCCGCGCGCGATCTGCGGCGGCGCCTGCGGGCGAAGGGGCTGGAGTCGTCCCTCAAATGCACGGGAGGCAAAGGTCTGCATGTAGTGGTGACTCTGGCGGGCTCGGACCGGTGGGCCGAAGTCAAAGAGTTCGCCGCCGGCGTCGCGGAAGAGATGGTGGAAGCCGCGCCCGATGCGTACGTGGTCACGATGAGCAAAGCCAGGCGCGCAGGCCGGATCTTCATCGACTACTTCCGCAACGACTACACGGCGACCGCGATCGCGGATTTCGCGGTCAGGGCTCGTCCCGGCGCGCCTGTGGCGCTGCCTGTCGCCTGGACCGAGCTGGCTGGACTGAAATCCGCAAGCCAGTTTTCCATACGCGATGTTCCGCCGCGGCTCAAACGGTTGAAGAAAGCAGCGCCGCCGTCAGGGCAGACGCTTCCAAAGGGATAGACATGAACCGAGATTGCTTGCATTGAGCAACTGTGGGGCAGGATGGCATTCTGCGGCCGGACACATATGGGGACAGGACTAGTAAATGTCTGGCTCCGGTACGGCTGCGTGGCCGCTCAGAAAATCGAAATCGCACCCGCGATGTGCCTGCGTGACCCGCTCCGCGTAAAGCGCCATGTAGCCGCGCGGATATCGCGCCGCCGGTTTCAGCCACTTCGCGCGACGCGCCGCCAATTCCTCATCCGAAACCAGCAGATCGAGCCGGCCGGCATCCGCATCCAGCGCGATGGGATCGCCGTTTTGAACGAATGCCAGCGGACCGCCTACCCAGCTCTCCGGCGACACGTGCAGGACGCACGTCCCGTATGCCGTGCCGCTCATGCGCGCGTCGGAGATCCGCACCATATCGCGAACCCCGCGCGCGAGCAACTTCGCGGGAATCGGAAGCATCCCCCATTCCGGCATCCCCGGCCCGCCCAGCGGACCCGCGTTGCGCAGCACCAGCACCGAGTCCGGTGTCGCATCCAGATCGTCGCGGTGAATGCGCGCTTCAATGTCCGCGTAGTTTTCGAACACCACCGCGGGACCTGTATGGCGCAGCAATCGCGCCTCGGCGGCGGAGGTCTTGATCACCGCCCCATCCGGCGCGAGATTGCCATAGAGCACAGCCGTGCCGCCGGTCGCGAACAGCGGGTTCGTCCGCGTGCGAATCACCTCGGGATGGTGGACGCGCGCCGCCGCAATGTTCTCACCCAGCGTCTTTCCGTTCACCGTTGCGCAGTCGAGATGCAGAAGATCGCGGACCTCACCCATCAGCGCCCGCAGCCCGCCTGCGTAGTAGAAATCCTCCATGAGGAAGCGGCCGGAGGGACGAATGTCCGCCAGCACGGGCACCGAGCGCGAGATGCGCGCGAACGCATCGAGTTCCAGCGGTATGCCGCACCGCCCCGCGATCGCGACGAGATGGATGATCGCGTTGGTCGAGCCGCCGATCGCCATGTCCACTGTGATTGCGTTCTCGAACGACTCGCGGGTGAGGATTGTGGAAGGCTTGCAGTCTTCCCGGACCATTTCGACGATGCGTGTGCCGCAGTCCATCGCCATGCGTGTGTGATTGGAATCGGCGGCGGGAATCGACGACGCGCCGGGCAGCGTCATGCCGAGCGCATCCGCGAGAGCGGTCATCGTCGAAGCAGTACCCATCGTCATGCAGAAGCCGGGCGAGCGCGCGATGCCGTCTTCGATCTCGCGCCAATCGTCAGCGCTGATGCGGCCGGCGCAGCGCTCGGTCCAGTATTTGAACGAATCGGTTCCGCTGCCGAGCGGCTGCCCGTTCCAGTTACCGCGCAGCATCGGGCCAGCGGGCAGATAGATCGACGGCAGGTCCATACTGATCGCGCCCATCAGCAGGCCGGGCGTGGTTTTGTCGCAGCCGCCCAGCAGCACCGCGCCATCCACGGGAAGGCCGCGGAGAGCTTCTTCGGTGTCCATGGCGAGCAGGTTGCGATAGAGCATGGGGCTCGGCTTCATGAACATCTCGGTGATGGAGAATGCCGGGATCTCGACCGGGAATCCGCCGGCCTGCCAGACGCCGCGCTTGACCGCTTCGGCGCGCTCGCGGAGGTGGAGGTGGCATGGATTGATTTCGCTCCACGTGTTGATAATGGCGATGACTGGCCGTCCGTTGAAGTCATCCGCGCGGAAGCCCATTTGTTTGACGCGCGAGCGGTGGCCGAAGCCGCGCAGGCTGTCGGGCGCGAACCAACGGGCGCTGCGAAAGTTTTCCTTAGCCTTTCCCATTCAAAAACGATTCCAGAATGCGCGTGATCTCTTCAAAAATGTAGGGCGCCGAGCGGTCGCCCGAAATCTGGAAGTAGCGATCACTCGGATAGTAATCGAGCACCGGGCGGGTGAGTTCGCGATACGTGCGCAGGCGCTCGCGAATCACAGCCTCCTGATCGTCTTTGCGGACGATGAGCGGCGCGCCGTCATCGTCGCATCGGCCGACAGTCTTCGGACGCTTCGAGAGGATGTTGTACATGTGGCCGCATTGCGAACATTGCCGGCGGCTGATCATGCGTCCGACGAGCACGTCCGCCGGCACGTCGAGATGAATCACGGCGGGCGCCGGAAAGCTGCGCGATGCGAGCTGCGCGTCGAGATACTCGGCCTGCTCGACCGTGCGCGGATAGCCGTCGAGCATGAAACCGCGGGCGCAATCGGGCTCGGCGATGCGGTTGCCGAGCGCGGCGTTGATGAGATCGTCGGGCACGAGTCCGCCGGCCGCGATGATGGATTGCGTCTGGCGGCCGAGGTCCGAGGCCGCGGCGATTTCGGCGCGCAGCATGTCGCCGGTCGAAATGGATGGAATGGACCGGCCGCGCGTGTCGCGAAGCCAGTCGATAATCAGGCGGCCCTGCGTTCCTTTCCCGCAGCCCGGCGGCCCAAAAAGCAGAATGATCAAGGCATGATTGTACGCCAGGGGCCTGGCGGGGCGGATGAAGGCAGGCCACCGGAAACGGGTAGCCTGCCCCAGTGCCTAGCGCGGCGTCGACGCGTTGCCGTTTGGATTGTCGCGTGTGGAGCTCGAGCCGCTGGTATCGCCGTTGTTGCGGGTTTTCTTCTGCCGTTTAGAGCGCGTGCCGGTGGAAGAGTTGTTTGCCGGGTCATTTGTTCCGGTTGTCGAGTTGCTGGTTGCGCCGGAGGTACTGCTCTGCCCCGAACTTCGGGTTCCGGCAGCGCCACTGTTTGTGGTCGAGCCCGCCGGCGCCGATTGTCCAGCGCCGCCAGCGCCAGCGCCACCTGCTCCACCCGCGCCACCGCCCCCCTGGGCGAGCAGAGCCGTTGTCGCGATAAATGCCGTAATGATCAACTTATTCATGAATGATTTCTCCGTGGGAACCCTGGTCCCACGCGGACGTGGCAAGGTGACGGCCAGGGTTCTGGCCTTACGCTCGTTCGATCCTTACTGGATCGTGACTGTGCGCAATGACCGTTCGCGCATCCGGCGCGAATCGAAGTAGCTGCGGAAGCGGGTGATATACGGCCCAGAAAAGTCGAGGATGCTTACGCCGTCGTATTGAAACTCGCGGCCGGAGCGGTTCATGCACAAGGCGGTCCATTCGAGCACGATCGTGCCGTCGCCCACCACGATATTGCGGAAGGTCGAATGGACGTACCGGAACGCCATGCGGTACGCTGCCCAGAACGCGCGGGCGGCGGCTTTGCCCTCGAGGGGCCGCGGGATCACCGGGGTTTCGATCCGACAGGACTCGGCGAAGATTTCGATAAGCGGTTCGACATCGCCTTCCTGTTCGAGGGATTCGAAGGCGCGAATGAAGGTGCCGGCAATTTCGCGGTCCATGGCAGGAAGTGCCACGCTAGCGGAATTCGTTTTGAAGTTGGTCGAGGGCCTGCGCGCCGGGGCAGAGCGCTTCATACGGCACGTTGACGAGCGCGGTCTCGGGCGTGTTGCTCATCTCGTGCAGGTCGGGCACGTTTTCGTCCGCGAAGAGAATGCCGGTGACGACTTCGCCGGGGCGGTCCTTTAAATACGCGAACGCTTTCTGGCGGTCGGTGACGTCGTAGCCTTCGGGCAGGCGCGTAAAGCGCAGCACGCTGCCGTCATGCATCGTAACGTTGGTGACGCCGACCGGCGCGATCTCGGCGACGATTTCTTCGGCGTGCGGCACGAAGTCCGATTCCGTCGCGGAGCTCAGATGCCGGCGCGTGTAGAGGTAGCTCTTGGTCGAGCCTTCATGATCGTTGAAAGTCACGCAGGGCGAGATGACGTCGACGAGCGCGAAGCCGCGATGAGAGAGAGCGGCCTTGAGGATCGGCACGAGCTGCTCTTTGTCGCCGGAGAATCCGCGGGCGACGAAGGTCGCGCCGAGACTGAGCCCGAGGATTGCGGGGTCGATCGGGGACATCGCGTTCGCTTCGCCCTTCTTGCTCTTCGATCCGACGTCGGAAGAGGCGGAGAACTGGCCTTTGGTGAGTCCATAGACGCCGTTGTTTTCGATGACGTAGAGCATGCGCAGATTGCGGCGCATGGCGTGGCAGAGGTGGCCGAGTCCGATGGAGAGCGAGTCGCCGTCGCCGGAGACGCCGATGTAGGTGAGCTCGCGGTTAGCGGCGTTGGCGCCGGTCGCGATCGGCGGCATGCGTCCGTGGGCGGAGTTGAAGCCATGGGCGCCGCTGACAAAGTAAGTCGGAGTCTTTGACGAGCAGCCGATGCCGCTGAGCTTGGCGATGCGATGCGGCGGAGTCGAAAGCTCCCAGAAGGCGCGCACAAGCGCGGCGGTGATGGAGTCATGTCCGCAGCCCGCGCAGAGGGTGGACATGGTGCCTTCGTAGTCGCGCACGGTGAGTCCGATGGCGTTGCGGACGAGGCTGGGGTGGGCGACTTTCGGTTTAACGATGGAGGGCATGGGGTTCCTGGGCTCTCGTCTGTACAGCTTCGATGACGTGGCTGGCGCTCAGCGGGAAGCCGCCGTAAATGGTGATCGACCGCAGCTTTTCCTTCGGCGCATTGGTTTCGATCAGCAGCAGCGAACGAAGCTGCGCATCGCGGTTTTGCTCGACGACATAACAATAATCGTGCTCGTTGATGAAGGCTTCGACCGGTTCGTCGAATGGGAAGGCGCGGAGGCGCATATAATCCATCGGAGTGCCGTCGCGTGCCAGAATGTCGAGGGCTTCGCGGACTGCGGCATCGCAGCCGCCGATGGTGATCAAGCCCACGCTCGAGCCCTTTCGTTTTTCGATGATCGGCGCGGGGACGAAGCCAGCGGCCTCTTTGTGTTTGCGGAGGAGGCGGTCCATCACCTCCTGATATTCGTCGGGAATTTCGGTGTAGCCGCCGAGCTTGTTGTGGCCGGAACCGCGCGTGAAGAAAGCGCCTTTCGAATTTACGCCGGGCAGCGTGCGCGGCGCGACGTTGCTGCCGTTGAGCGGCGTGTAACGGAGAAACTTCACGGTGTTGTCGAGTTCTTCCGAACTCAGCACAACGCCGCGGTCGGGGCGATACTGGTCATCCCATGTGAGCTTCGGGGTGACCCAGTCGTTCATGCCGATGTCGAGGTCGGTCATCATGAAGACCGGCGTCTGGAAGCGCTCGGCGATATCGAAGCTCTTCGCGGCGAGTTCGAAGCACTCGGCCGGATTCGACGGAAACAGAAGAATGTGCTTCGTGTCTCCATGCGAAGCGTAGGCGCATTCGAGGATGTCGCCCTGCTGGGTGCGGGTGGGCATGCCGGTGGAGGGTCCGACGCGCTGCACGTCGATGACGACGACAGGAATCTCGGCGTAGTAGGCCAGACCGAGGAGTTCGTTCATGAGAGAAATGCCGGGCCCGGCGGTTGAAGTGAAGGCGCGCGCGCCGTTCCAGCAGGCGCCGATCACCATGCCGATGGCGGCGAGCTCGTCCTCTGCCTGGAGGATGAGGTAGTTGCACTCGCCGGTTTCTTTGTTCTTCCGGTAGCGCTCGCAGAAGGCCTTGAAGGCATCCATCGTCGAGGTCGATGGAGTGATGGGATACCAGGCAGCAACGGTCGCGCCCGCGTAGACGCACCCGAGCGCGGCGGCGGTGTTGCCGTCGATCAGGATCTTGTCGGAGTTGGCGTCCATCGTTTCGAGATGGAAGGGCAGCGGACACGGATAGTGCTGGCGCACGTAATCGGCGCCGAGCTTGAGCGCTCTCTGGTTGGAGGCGTGAAGACCTTTCTTGCGTCCGTACTTTTCTTCAATGAGCTTCTGGACGACCGCGCCATCGATATTCAGCAGCTCGATGAGTGCACCCGCCGTCGCGATGTTCTTCATCAGAACGCGCTCGCGCGACTCCTTGAAATTCTCGTTGCACATCCGCGCGAGCGGAACGCCGAGGTAAGTCACGTCGTCGCGAATGAGCGCGGCGTCGAGCGGCCACGTCGAGTCGTAGAGGATATAGCCGCCCGATCGCACCTCGCGCACGTCCTGCGCGTAGGTCTGATTGTTCATCGCGACGATCAGGTCGTAGTTGAGGGCGCGCGCGGTATAGCCGTCTTTGTTGACGCGGATCTCGTACCAGGTGGGCAGGCCCTGGATGTTCGACGGAAAGAGATTCTTGCCCGAGACCGGAACCCCCATGCGGAAGATGGCCTGCATGATGAGGCCGTTGGCGCTGGCGGAGCCGGAGCCGTTGGGGTTGGCGAGCTTGATGGCGAAATCGTTTATGCGACTGGGCATGTGTTTACAAGGGGAGTCATGCGCCGGCATGATTGCCGGGGCGGCGGACATGAGTGTCCGCGCCACCTCCTGCATAGGTCAGTAACAGGTCGAACTTTTGCATGTCCCATGCGGCGGTGGGGCAGCGCTCGGCGCAGAGGCCGCAGTGGACGCACAGGTCTTCATCCTTGAGCATGAGGCGGCCGGTTTGCGGGAGCGGTTGGGAGGCGTAGAGCGCCTGATCGGTGTTGATCGCGGGAGCCGAGAGGCGGTGGCGAAGAGCGTCCTCGGGCGCGTCGGGCGCGATCGTAAGACAAGAGAGGGGACAGATGTCGATGCAGGCGTCGCACTCGATGCACTTCGCCGGGACGAAGGCGGTCTCGACGTCGCAATTGAGACAGCGCTGCACTTCGCGCGCGGTCTGCTCGGCGCTGAAGCCGAGCTCGACTTCGATGTTGAGCTCTTCGAAGCGGCGCGTGAGATCGACGTGCTGCATCTTCTGGCGCGAGGCCGGATTGTAGTCGTTGTGGTAGCTCCACTCGCTCAGGCCCATCTTCTGCGAGATAAGATTCATGCGATGCGGCGGGCGCTCGGTGACGGGAATTCCCTGGCAGTGGTTGTGAATCGAGATCGCGGCCTGATGAGCGTGCTCGACGGCCCAGATGATGTTCTTCGGTCCCCATGCCGCGTCGCCGCCGAAGAAGATGCCGGGGCGCGTGGATTCGAAAGTCACCTTGTCGACCTTCGGCATGTCCCACTTGTCGAATTCGATGCCGAGGTCGCGCTCGATCCAGGGGAAGGCGTTGTCCTGCCCGATGGCGAGGATCACATCGTCGCAGGGCAGGATCACTGTGTCGACGACTTTCGACTTCTCGCCTTTGGGGTCCCATTCGAGGCGGTCGAACTCCATGCCGGTGAGCCGGCCATTCTCGACGATGAAGCGCTTCGGCGCGTAGTTGATGACGATCTCGACTCCTTCTTCTTCGGAGTCCTCGAGTTCCCATGGGGAGGCTTTGAAGAAGGCGCGCGGGCGGCGGGCCATAACCTTGATGTCGCGTCCACCGAGGCGGCGGGATGTCCGGCAGCAATCCATCGCCGTATTGCCGACGCCGATGATGAGGACGCGCTCGCCGATGTGGCTCGTGTGTCCGAAGGCGACGGAGCCGAGCCAGTCGATACCGATGTGGATGTGGTCGATTGCTCCGGGTTCGTAGCGGCCGGGGAGCTCGAGATTCTTGCCGCGCGGGGCGCCGCTTCCGATGAATACTGCGTCGAAATTTTCGGCGAGTAAAGACGCCATGCTTTCGACGGGCGCGTTGTATTTGATCTCGACGCCCATGTTGAGGATGTAGTCGATCTCTTCAGCGAGCACGCTTTCGGGCAGGCGGAAGGACGGGATGTTGGTCCGCATCAGGCCGCCGGGCTGGTCGACTTTTTCGAAGATGGTGACCTGGTAGCCATGCGGCATGAGGTCGTTGGCGACGGTGAGGGAGGCGGGTCCGGCGCCGATGCAGGCGATGCGGTTGCCGTTCTTCGTGGCGGGGATCGGGGGCAGCAGGCCGGTGACGTCGTCGCGCAGGTCGGCGGCGACGCGCTTGAGGCGGCAGATGGCAACGGGTTTGGCGCTTTCCTGAGTCAAACCACCGTGCTCGGGAAGACGGCCGCGACGGCAGGCGGGCTCACAGGGGCGGTCGCAAGTGCGTCCGAGGATGCCGGGGAAGACGTTCGATTCCCGGTTGAGCATGTAGGCGTCGGTGTAGCGGCCCTGCGCGATCAGACGGATGTATTCGGGGACGTTGGTGTGAGCGGGGCAGGCCCACTGGCAGTCGACAACTTTATGGAAGTAGTCGGGGTTGGTGGTGTCGGTTGCGTGCATGTTTCCGAACTTGTTTGCGTCTATTCTGTCACAGCGGTTGGAGCGTTGCGGTCAAGACGCCGGCTGAAGCCTGCGCCGCGGGCGGCAGGGGCTTCGCGCACTTATCGCCGTGCTGACCACGGGCATGAACTCATGGCTCACCTTATCCTGGATAAGTTGTCCAATGCGGCTTCGCTAGTGGTCAATGCCGCCAGCAGTTTGAGCCACACCGAAGCGGAAGCATTGGGCACGCTCGCTGAGGTCCCCACAAAGGGGGAAACCGCTCGATGCGTTGACTCTCTGGAAACCGGGACCGATCCCGAATTCCTCCTGCCGGAAACCCGGCGAAGAGTCCAGTACCACCGTAATGCGACGTTCCCTGGCCAGGGAGAAAGCTGCACGAAAGGCGCGGTGATCAGCGCCTTCCCGATTCCGAGTAGAGCACTACACGTCGGGCGTCGAAGGGGCGGGGATTGGTAAGTTGTTCAGACGTGAGGCGAATAATTTCGGAGCGGCGGGCACTCATTCACTGCGTCGAAGGGGCGAATGAGAGCCTGATTCCGGGAAGTCGTCCATGAGGGCTCATTCTTGCATTTACGTCGTCCTGATGTGACATACTAACTTGCGATCATGAAGCCATTTCTTGTTCTGCTTGCCGCCGCCGCGCTGACCTCCGCGGCGCTCCCCGAGCCTGTCCGCATCGATACGGGACTGGTGACGGGCACTACCACTACGAGCCCCGAAATCCGTGTCTTCAAAGGAATCCCATTCGCCGCGCCGCCCGTCGGCGATCTGCGCTGGCGCGCGCCCCAGCCCGCCGCGCATTGGGATGGCGTCCGCGCGGCCGATCAGTTTGGTCCGAACTGCATGCAGAACAGCGGACGCAACGCCGCCGGCCCCGCCCCTGGCGAAGATTGCCTCTACGTCAATGTCTGGACCGGCGCGAAGTCCGCATCCGAAAAGCGCCCGGTCATCGTTTGGACCTACGGCGGCGGCTTCACCGGCGGCTCCGGCTCCGAGCCGCGCTATGACGGGGAGATGCTGGCGCGCAAAGGCGTGGTCTTTGTGACTTACAACTATCGACTCGGCGCGTTCGGCTTCCTCGCGCATCCGGAGCTTACAAAGGAATCCGGACATAATGCTTCGGGAAACTATGGGCTCATGGACATGGCCGCGGTTCTTCACTGGGTACAGCGCAATATCGCCGCTTTTGGCGGCGATCCGGCCAAAGTAACAATTGATGGTGAATCGGCCGGCGCGATGCTCGTCGCGACGATGGTCGGCTCGCCTGAAGGCAAGAGCCTCTTTAAACGCGCGATGGCGCAGAGCGGCGCGTGGATGGGCATTGGCATCAACCAAATGACCACGCGGGCAAAGGCCGAAGAGGCCGGGGTGAAGTTCGCCCAGTCGCTGAATGCGAACAGCCTCGCCGAGTTACGCGCAAAACCCGCCGCCGAAATCTTCAAGACGCGCGGCGCGCCCGCGTCAATCGTGGTCGATGGCTGGTATGTGCCGGAAGACCTCTCCAACACCTTCGCCAAGGCAAAGGAGAACGACGTCGACATTCTCATCGGATCCAATCGCGATGAAGGAACGTTCTTTGCGCGACCCGGCTCCGCCGCGCCGGTCGCTCAGTTTGAAAGCCGCGCGAAAGAGCGCTTCGGCGATCTCGCCGCCAATTACGCGAAGCTGTACCCCGCCACCACAGATGCCGAAGCCGCGGCGGCCCAACTCGCCACCACGCGCGACGAGATGGGCTGGCTGATGCGCTCGTGGGCACAGTGGCAGGAGAAACGCGGCAAGGATAAGGCGTATCTCTACTTCTTCACGCGCGTCCCGCCGGTTGTGGAGGGGCGGCCGTCGCGCGGCGCGACCCACACCGCCGAGCTGGCGTACATGTTTAACAATCTGCTTCCGGGCACACCATGGACCGATGCGGACCGCAAACTCGCCGACACGATGTCCTCGTACTGGGCAAACTTCGCCGCAACGGGTAACCCCAACGGTAAGGGACTTCCGGAGTGGCCAGCCTACAGTCCGAAATCCGAACAGGCGATGGTTCTGGGCGATACCGTCAGCGTCGGCACCGGCGTGAATCCGGACATTCTGATGTTCTTCGACGCGTATTACAAGAACTTCAGCCCGGGCGAATAGACCGTTAAGTACGCTTTTCTGAATCAGAGACTGTTTAACCTCCATTTCTCACGAGTCCGGGCGTAACAAGCGCCGGCACGATTGCCGAGCCGGCACTCCTGAAGGGGAATGCCGGACGCGGCGGGCGGGAGCGCCCGCGCCACATATAAACCGCCGCGTCCGGTCGTCCCTTTGTTCTGCTCGATCGGTGAGATTTCCGGAGCCGCGATCCCGGCCGCCGGTCAAACGACTTGATTTCTTTCTCCTCCGATGATCCTGAATTCCGGCGGCGGCCGGGACTTTCCGCTTGACACCGGTTTCAGGGCCATATAAAGTGCTCTCAATATTTTGGAGAGGGTCCCCATGAGAAAAGCTTCAGTCGTAACGGTCTTTGCCTTTCTTTCCGTGCTCGCGAGCGGCAACCTGCGGGCGCAATCGCAAAACACCGCGCAGATTCAGGGCACGGTCACCGACGCTTCCGGCGCGGCCGTTCCCGGCGCTGAAATAAAAGCGACGCAAACCGCCACCGGCATCGTGCGCACCGCCTCCTCGGGTGCTTCCGGCGATTACGTGCTGGCCAATCTGCCCACCGGCCCCTGGCGCCTCGAGGCTTCTAAAGAAGGTTTCAGCAAATTCATTCAGAACGGAATCGTCCTGCAGGTGTCCACCAGCCCGACCGTCGACGTTGCGCTCAAAGTGGGCGGTGTGAATGAGCAGGTGTCGGTAGAAGCCAACGCGGCCCTCGTCGAGACGCAGGCGACCGGCGTCGGCTCCGTCATCGAGAACCAGCGCATTCTGGAACTGCCGTTGAACGGCCGTGTGGCGACCGACCTGATCCAGTACACAGGCGCGGTCATCCCGCAAGGCTCGGCTGGCAATGGCGGATTCCCCGGCACGCAGCAGTTCGTGATCGCGGGCGGGCAGGCATTCGGCGTCGCCTTCTATCTCGACGGCAGCGTCTACAACAACCCGTGGGACCTCGCGAACATGCCCCTTCCGTTCCCTGACGCGCTGCAGGAATTCAAAGTCGAGACCAGCTCGCTCACCGCGCAGAACGGCATCCATGCCGGCGGTACCATCACCGCCATCACGCGCTCCGGCACCAACAGCTTCCACGGCGACGCTTTCGATTTCCTGCGCAACGGCGACCTGAACGCGCGCAACTTCTTCGCGCCGGTTCGCGACACCCTGAAACGGAATCAGTTCGGCGGCACCATCGGCGGACCGATTAAAAAAGACAAGCTGTTCTTCTTCTTCGGCTATCAGAATACGAAGACCCGCCAGGACCCAGTCGGAAACGCGGCAGCGACGTTCGTTCCGACAGCCGCGATGATCGCGGGCGATTTCAGCGCCTGCCCGTCGGATATCACGCCTCTGGCGGCTTCGGTCAAGGCCCTGCTGATCCCCGGCACCAATCAATTCCCACAGTCGCTGCTCGATCCGGCTTCGCACAATCTTGCGGTGCTGCTGCCGCAATCGACGGCGCCTTGCGGAAACACGGCGTTCGGCCTGATTACGCAGGTCGATGAACAACAGTACGTAGCCCGTGGAGATTACCAGACCAGCACGAAGAACTCCCTGTTCGGACGTTATCTCCGCGATCACTATTTCCGCCCGCCAGGACAGCAGTTCACCACCAACCTTCTCGCCAGCACGGCGGGCGCGCTCGATGACGCGGACCAGACCTGGGCTTTCGGCGACACTTATTTGTTCAGCGCGACTCTGGTCAACCAGGTGCGCGCGACTGTTGACCGCATCGGCATTCATCGCTTCACGAAAGACTACGTCTCCGCCTGCGATCTCGGCGCGGCCCTGGTTTATTGCGGCTACACGCCCCATCAGAGCGGTTTCACCGTCACGGGGGCTTTCGCGGTCGGCCCGGGGACCGGTGGACAGGCGGTAGCCCACACAACACCGATGCAGCTCAACGACGACGTGAGCTGGATCAAAGGCTCGCACCAGATCAACTTCGGCGTGGGCGGCGAAGTCTCGAAGATGCTCTTCGATGGGAACGTCTACTCGCAAACCAACTGGACCTTCCCCAATCTCCCGTCGTTCCTGCTTGGCCAATTCAACACCAACTCGCTTTCGCTGCCGAACAATCTCAATCAGCAAAAGTGGTTCGTCAACTCTTATGTGCAGGACACCTGGAAAGCGACTCCGAAGTTTACCGTCAACGTCGGGGTGCGCTGGGAACCGTTCCTTCCGCCGCAGGAAGTCGATGGCTCGGTCTACAACTTCAGCCTCGCGAATCTCGCAGCCGGCATCCGCACTACTCAGTTCAAGAACGCGCCTCCGGGGCTCACGTTCCCGGGCGATCCCGGCTTTCCGAACGGCAAAGCCGGTACCAATAAGGAGTGGGCGCTGTTCGCGCCGCGCGTCGCGCTTGCGTACGATCCGAGTGGCGACGGCAAAACCGTCATCCGCGCCTCGTGGGGAATTTCCTACGACTACGTCAGCGGTGAGTTGATGGTGAACGCCGCCGACGCGCCGCCATACGGCGGCACCGAGATGTGGGCCGGCTCTCATTTCAGCAACCCATTCCTCGATAACCCCGGCGGCAACATCTTCCCTTACCAAGTCAATGCCAACGCACCGTTTGCGACGTCGGGCATCTATATCTACCAGAAGCCGAACATGAAGACGACTTCGGTGAACCAGTGGAATCTCACAGTGCAGCATCAGTTCGGGCGCGACTGGCTCGTATCCGCGCAATACATCGGCAGCGAGAGCGCGCATCTGTGGTATTCGTTCCAGGCGAATCCGGCCGTTTTCATTCCCGGAACCTGCGCCGCGGGCCAGTATGGTTTGACCGCCCCCGGCGCCTGTTCGCAGGTGACCAATCAGCAGTTCCGGCGGACCTTCACACTGGCGGGCTACGCTCAGAACAATCTCTTCGGAACCATGGAACAACTCGACGACGGCGGCACGTCGAGCTACAACGGCCTGCTGCTGGCCGTCACGAAGCGCCTGAGCAAAGGCTTGCTGATGAATGTGAACTACACCTGGTCGCACTGCATTGGCGACCTCTCGATCGGCGACAGCACCGGCAACGCCGGCGCGGGCCTCGCGATTCCTAACGACCGCCGCTACGATCGCAGCAATTGCCAGTCGAACGAAATCGGCGGCACGTTCTCTTCCGACCGCCGCCAGATCTTCAACTCAACCATCGTCTATCAGACTCCGAGACTCGGCAACGCATGGGCAACGCGGCTGCTCTCGGACTGGAAGATCACCGGCATCTACCGCGCATCGTCAGCGCCCTGGCTGACAGCCAACCTCTCCACCGATGTCTCGCTCACCGCGGATTCCACCGCCAATCAACGGCCGGTACAGGTGCTGCCGAACGCGATGTGTGTAAATCCGGGGCCGCCGCCGGCCTGCTGGATTAATCCGGC
>DASZLP010000124.1:0-39691 GCA_035552355.1 Bryobacteraceae bacterium
TCAACCAGGCCGATAACTCTTCCACGCTCGACAGCCAGGATTTCACGGTATTTGGAAATATCGCCAACGACGCGAGCCTCTTTATTCTGGACACGATTGCCGGGCTGCCAACGTTTACCTTCGAAGGCCTCTCTAATTTCCCGCTGCTGAATTACACTTCCGGCCGGACGGTCACCGACAGCAATTACCTGTACGTCAACTCCATCGCTCCCATCACCCCGGTCGATACCGCGCCCGGCGTGGTGAATGCGGCTACGTCAGTGTCCAACACCACTACCGGCATATCCCCCGGCGAGTTCATCACCATCTACGGCAAAGAACTTGGACCGACCGCTTTAACCAGCCTGGCGCTCGATAGCTCGGGGCAAACAGTCACCAATAACCTCCAGGGCACACAGGTGCTGTTCAACGGGATCCCCGGCCCCATGATCTTCACCTCCACCGGCCAGATCGCCGCGATTGTCCCGTACGGCATCGCTGGTGGCAGCACGGTGAACGTGGTCGTTTCATATCTGGGAATTCAGACCGCTCCTCTGCAATTCAAGGTCGTGCCGGCGAATCCCGGGTTGTTCACACTGAGCGCCACCGGAAAAGGAGACGCGGCGATCGTCCGGGCGAGCGATGGATCGGTAGTGAGCGTGTCGAGTCCGGCCGCGGTGGGCGACACGCTCGAGCTTTACGGCCAGGGCTACGGGGCAGTTTCGAATGGCTTCGGAGATGGCGCGCTCGTGACCGCGGCGTTCACAGTGCCGAATACAACTTTGCTGATCGACGGGCAGAAGGTGGACACGTCCTACACGGGTTGCGCGGGCGACGGAGTAAACGGTGAGATGCAGATTAACTTCGTCGTGCCGCAACTGACGCCGGGAAACCATCAGATCCAGATTCAGGTGGGGAGCGCGATCAGTCCGTCCGGCGTGACGCTGCAAACGAATTAATGGGCAAGTTCCTTCTCAGCGCGACGGTGTTCGCGGGCATTTTGTATCTGGCGCCGTCGTCGACGTTTGCGACGCCGGAATACAGCCGCCGTTCGGATAAAGAGTGCGCGTACTGCCATCCGGCGAAGGGCTATTCGCTGACGGATGCCGGGAAGTATTACAAAGAGCACAAGACGCTGAAGGGCTATCAACCGCCGCCCGCGGCGGGAAAGAAGCCCGGGGCCGCAGGTTCGAAGTCGTCGCATTAGATTAGCAGGCACTGGCAGAAGTCCCGACAGGCTGAATGCCTGTCCCACCATGTTTGTAAGCCGTTGATCTTCGTGGTGGGCCAGGCGGTTTCGCCTGTCGTTCCGCCGCCGTGGGACTTATCCACGGGCCTGAAAAGCCAGCCATAATAAGGCCAGGGACACGCCTCCATGCCTTTCTCGGTTGTTCGCAAGTGCCCATCCTGCGGAACGGGGAATCGGATTCCCGCTCGGCATCTCGCGAGTGCGGGGAAATGCGGATCCTGCAAATCGCCGCTCGCTCCGCAAAGTGAGCCACTCGACGTCGACGACACTTCATTCGCCGAGGTAATTGCCGAAGCCCGGGTCCCGATCCTGACCGACTTCTGGGCGGCGTGGTGCGGCCCCTGCCGCATGGCCGCGCCGGAAGTTCACGAGCTGGCGAAAGAGATGGCGGGACGGGCGCTGGTGCTCAAAGTGAATACCGAGGACAATCCGCACACCTCGGCTCGTTTTAACGTGCAGTCAATCCCGAACTTCGTGGTGATTCGCGATGGCCACGCGGTCTTCCAGCAGGCGGGACTCGCGCCGAGAGCGGAAATGCGGCGCTGGCTCGAAACCGCGCGAGCGCAGGCCTGATTCGCTGCTATACTGCGGGCAGCGCCGACATAAGCGGCGACTGACGAACGAACTGCCGGCCCCTTTTGCTGTTCCGAAAGACAGGGCTCGCATGTAAGTCCGGGACTTGATCGATACGACAGGTACCAAGGCCATGCTCAACGAACGCTCTCTATCTTCGCGCTCCCCCTACACTTCTTTTCTCCGTGCGAAATCCGAATCGCGCAGGCTCTCCATGGCGACGTGCTACGACTACACGTTTGCGCGTCTGCTCTCGAAAAGCGCCATCGACGGCATTCTCGTCGGCGACAGCGCCGCCATGGTGATGCACGGGCACGCTTCCACTCTGCCCGCCAGCGTGGACTTGATGCGCCTGCACACCGAAGCCGTGGCGCGCGGCGCGGAGAACAAGTTCATCGTGGCCGACATGCCGTTCCTTTCTTTTCGGAAGGGGCTTTGTGCCGCACTCGAAACGGCTTCGGCTCTGATGATCGCCGGCGCGCACGCGGTCAAGCTCGAAGGCGTGGACGGGCACGAGGACGTGATCCAGCGCATGGTCGAGAGCGGCATTCCGGTGATGGGTCATCTCGGGCTGCAGCCGCAGTCGATCCACGCGGCCGGGGGCTTTCGCGTACAGGGCCGCGATGATAAATCCGCGCGGTCGATCGCACGTCAGGCCGTCCGGCTTGAGGAACTCGGCGCGTTCGCCGTCGTGCTGGAATGCATCCCCGCTGTATTGGCCGGGGAGATCACCGCGGCGTTGCACATTCCGACTATCGGTATTGGCGCCGGCGCGGGATGCGACGGTCAGATTATGGTCCTGCAGGACTTGCTCGGGCTAAACGCGGAATTCCGGCCGAAATTCTCGCGGCCTTTTCTGGATGGCGCGCGCTGCGTCGTCGACACGCTGCGGCGCTTCGATGAGGCGGTCAAAGCGGGCACGTTTCCGAGCGCCGAGGAGAGCTATTCCTGATGTTTGTCTGGACGACCGCGGCCGCCTGGCGCGAGCGGCGGCAGGAGTTCCGTGGACAAACGATCGGCTTTGTCCCCACCATGGGAGCGCTTCATGGCGGGCATGCGTCGCTGGTGGAGCGCTGCAGGGCCGAAAACGACATAGCCATCGTGAGTACCTTCGTGAACCCATCGCAGTTTAACGATCCGAAAGACCTCACCCGATATCCGCGCACACTGGAAGAAGATCTGCGGCTGCTGGAAAACCTCGGCGTTGATGACGTCCTCATTCCGGAGGTTTCGGACATCTATCCGAACGGCTATCGTTTCCGCATCGAGCCCGGCCGCGAAGACGAAGTGCTTGAAGGAGCGTTCCGGCCCGGATTTCTCACCGGAGTTCTCACTGTCGTGATGAAGCTTCTGAACCTTGTCCGCGCGGACCGCGCTTACTTCGGCGAGAAGGATTTCCAGCAGCTTCGGATCGTCACCGACATGGCGGCAGAGTTTTTCGTGCCGACGGAGATCGTCGCGTGTCCGACTGTCCGCGAGGAATCGGGGCTCGCCATGAGCTCGCGGAACCAGCTTCTTTCGAGCGATGCGCGGGCGCGCTCGACGCAACTTTATCGCGCGATCAGCGGCGCGGCGAGTCCCGCCGACGCGCGCGCGGTGCTCGAAGCTGAAGGCTTCCGTGTAGATTACGTCGAAGATCGCTGGGGACGCCGGCTTGCAGCGGCGTTTCTCGACGGTGTCAGGCTGATCGATAATGTCCCACTCGGAGAAGAACCCTGCTCCTGACTCTCGACGTCGGCAACAGCCAGATATTTTGTGGCGTCTACGACGGCGACGATCTGAAGGCGACATTTCGCCGGACTTCGAGCGTCAGGGCATCATCCGACGAGTTCGGCGTCTTCCTTCGGACCACACTGCGCGAAAACGGCATCGAACCGTCGGCAATCGATATGGCGGGAATGTGCTCGGTCGTCCCGGACGCGGTGCATTCGCTGCGGAACTGTTTTCGGAAGTATTTCCGCTTTGAGCCTTTTCTACTGCAGCCGGGCGCGAAGACGGGTCTGAAGATCCGCTATCGCAATGCGCTCGAAGTCGGCGCGGACAAGATCGCCAATGCCATCGGCGCGCTGAGCCGGTTCCCGGGGCGCGATCTGGTGATCGTGGATTTCGGCACGGCAACAACGCTTTGCGCGGTGACAAAAGACCGCGAGTATCTCGGGGGCATCATCACTCCGGGCATCCAGATTTCGATGGACGCGCTCGAATCCCAGACCGCGCGCCTGCCGGTCGTGGAAATCGTGCGCCCCGCGGAAGTATTGGGACGCTCCACTGTCGAAAGCATTCAGGCCGGGTTGTACTATGGCACGCTGGCGACGGTGCGCTCGCTCGCCGACGCAGTGACGCGGGAGCACTTTGGTAAAGACCGTCCGCTCATCGTCGGGACGGGTGGATTCGCGCGCCTTTTCGAAGACGAAAATCTCTTCGACGAATTCGTGCCCGAGCTTCCCTTGTTGGGTCTGTTGCGGGCGGTGCAGATGTCGCGCCCTACCGCCACTCGCTGACGAATTCCGCCGGATCGGGGCGCTCCAGCGCCGGGGATTGTCCGATCGGCGTTCCCACGTGAATGAACCCGATCAGCCGGTCTGTTGTCTCGAGCCCAAACGCGCGTCCAAATTCCGCGTCGTAGCAGTTACCGCCGGTAACCCACTTCGCCGCGAACCCGAGCGCATGGACGGCATTCAGAATATTCATGGCCGCAGCCCCGGCGGAAAGCATCTGCTCGATCTCCGGGACCTTATGCCCGGGCGTGATCCTCGCGGCGACCGCGATGGTCACGGGCGCGCGCAGAGGCTTCTCGCGCTCCTTCTCGATCTGCGGTTCCGGCGCCCCGGGTTCGCGGCGCCTTACACCCTCAACGAAAAGCTCGCTCAGCCGCTGCCGCGCCTCGCCGCGCACCACAAAGAAGCGCCAGGGGCGAAGCTTGCCGTGATCGGGCGCGCACACGGCGGCCTCGAAGATGGTCTTGAGTTGATCATCCGAAGGTCCGGGCTCACCAAGCGCCTTTACGGAGGCGCGGGATAGAAGTGTCTCGATCAAACCGAATGCTAGCATTTGATTTACAGTGTGCGTCCCAGTGACATTGTTATCGCTCCGTTACGAGCCGGCCCACGCATGACTCGACCCGTCACAATATCGATATGACGATCGGCAGCCTCGGAAAAGTCCTCGCAAGTCAGGCGATCGAGAGCACGAAGGCAACCGTGCTCGACGCGGTGATGCCCGCCGATCCGAAAAAGCCGGAGCCGGCCAAATCACCGGAACCCAGACCTGCGGCGGCGCCAACCCCCGACACCGGCAGCGCGATCGTCGCGCAGATTCACGCGATGCAGCGTCCGCTCAAAGACGATCAGGAGCTGGCGGTGCTGTTCCGCGCGGGCGACGAGATGCTGCGCGTGAACGAAATCTTCGTGCCCAATCCCGAAGTGCTGGTGTTTGCCGGCGTCGATTCGCACGGGAACGTCACGCGAGTGATCACGCCCGCCGATGCGGCACAAGTGATTTGTAAAATCCTGAAAGTCCCGCCGGGCGCAACGGCTTCGCGCGTGAACGTTCTTACGCCGAGACCGCCGCCGAAACCGGCGGCGTAACCCGCTCACGCACCGCCGGACTCACCGCCACCACGGCCATCGCGCACAAATACAATCCGCCGCCGATCAGCATCGTCTCGATCAACCCCAGATAGAGCGCAAGCACGAGGGCGCCGACCGATCCCAATACGCTTGCGGCGGCGTTCAAAGACCATGCCCAGCGGACCGAGGGCCGATGCCTCTGCTCCAGCAACCGCAATCCGGCGGGAAAAGGGATGCCCATGACGAATCCGGCGGGCGCGATCATCACAACCGTCGCGAGCATCTTCACCGCCAGCGGTAATCCGACGCCGGCCGCGAGGACCGGCTGCACAATTGCCGCAAGCAGCCCGACCAGAACGGCGGCGATTGCCAGCGCGCCGGCGAGCCTGCCGTTCCGGCCGCTCACCAGCCGGCGGCTGAGAAAACTGCCGAGCCCGCTCGAAATGAGCATCGAAAAAATGACGACCGTGAGCGCATAGGTCGGGTGCCCCAGAAACAATACAAACTTCTGGATCAGCGCGACTTCGATCAGAATGTAGCCCGCCCCGATGGCAAAGAAGTAAAGGAGAAACGAACGCACCGATCTTTCGCGCGGCAGCCTCGTTCCGAGCACCAGCGGCGGCAGCAACAGAATCACCGCCACCGCAATCACGCTGACGATCAGCGCCGAGAAAAGCTTCGGCACGGCGACATTCACCTTCACATCGGCGGCGCGCGCGCTGTCGATCAGGAAGCGCCCTGCATCGCGCGGCTGCACGGTATAGAAGAAAAACGGACGGTCATCCGTAACTGGCGTGATATCGAACTGGTAAGCGCGCTCGTAAGCCAGCGGATCACTCGCCAGCAGCAGTTGTCCAAACGGGTTGCCCGGTGGATCGCCGGGAGCGTACACGGCCGACAGGTGCGCCGCATCGAAGGCGGCGCGCGCCTTCGCCACGTCCGCATCTGAAAACGGCTTGCGTGAAATGACCACAGTGTCCTGGGCGCCCCATCCGGCCAGATCGGCCTTGCCACCAGCACGACCGACGAGCACATGCCGCGCCGGATTGCGCTCTCCCAGATCCGCCAGCGCCGAGATGGCAAGCGATACAAGCCGGAGCGATTCACGCGGCGGATCGAAGCCCCAGCGCGTGAAGGTGAGCAGCCCGTCGTCCGTCAGATGCGACAGATAATCGCGGAAGGCTTCGGTCGTGTAGAGATTGTTTTCGGAAAGCGCGAAGGCGCCGGCCGCGGTGGAGGCCCAGGTATCGACCAGCGTCGCCTGGATCACCTGGAATTTGTCCGGACTGCGGCGCACGAAGCTGCGCCCGTCTTCGATGTTGATGTGGACGTCAGGACGGAAGTACAGATTCCGGCTCAGTTGCGGAAACCTCTTCCGCATGATGCCGGTCCCGATGATCGGATTAATTTCGACGCCGGTGACATCATGGCTGCCCGACGCCAGCGCCCGCGCGACGTCCCATCCGCCGCCGGGCCCAATCACCAGCGTCTTCGCGCCTGGCCGCAGATTGTACGGGATGCTCGGCCCCTGATGCAGCAGATATTCGATATCGGTGGCGGAGAGATGGCTGAAATCGAAGTCAGCGATGGCGGTTGAAGCGTCAGCATCGATGAAGATCATCTCGCCCCCGTCCTTCTTCGCCATGCCGATGCGCGAGATGCTGTTCCACTGCGTGAATGTCTCGGCGCGCAGCTTCTCGCCCTTGGCATACCGGACTTCCACGAAATGATACTTCATGTTCCCGATCACCAGCATGGTCAGGAGCAGGCCGGCGAACACGCTGGCGATGCGTCCGTAACGCATTCCGGCGAGGCTGAACCAGATGGCGGCCGCGGAGGCGAAGAGCACCGCGACGGCGATGACAGTGTTCTCTCCCCCGAATGTGTTCAGCAGCACCACGAGCGCGAGGCATCCTCCGGCGGCGCCCAGCAGATCGAAGAAGTAGATACGGTCGACGCGCTCGATGGTATCGGCGATCACCAGCGAGACGATGATCCCGGAACCGAGAAACGGCAGCGCCGTGATGAAGTAGATCGCGCCAAGGCCGAGAGTGCCTGTCTCCGCGCCGCGCGTCAGCACGAACAAGACCGCCGCCAGCACCAGGCCCGCGTCAATCAGGCTGACGATGCCGAGCTTGCGATAAAGCGAACCGGGCCATCCTGAAACGATGTACGACAGCACTCCGCCGACGCCCAGACCGAACAGCGCGATCGAAATCGCCAGAAACGCGAAGTGATAGTAGAACACGACCGAAAAAATGCGGGTGAGTGAGAGTTCGAGCAGCAGAGTCGCGAGCGTCGTCAAAGCAACGGCTGTGTAAAGCAGAGGCCAGTTGGAAGGCCGCGACGGAGAACCTGGGGGCAATGTCCTATTTTAGATGATCGATAAATCGAGTTGCGTCAGATCGTCGAGCAGCAGGTCGGGAGCGGCGGCGATCAGGTCCGCCGGCGGCGTGATGCCCGTGCGGACGGCAATTGCGCGGATGTTGTTTTCGCGGGCGGCCTGGACGTCCTGCGGCGCGTCGCCGATCAGAGCAATCGCGGCGCCGGCAATGCCTTCGCGTCGGGCCTGCTCGATCGCGAGCCGCGCGAGGCCACCGCGCGTCGCGGCCATTTCACCGAAAGCGCCGAACTGAAAGTAATCGCGCAGGCCGGCGCGTTCCAGCTTGCGCCAACCGATGCGTGTGAGATTGCCGGTAACCAGCGCAAGCGGCACGCCGCGATCGCGCAGGCAATCGAGCAGCGGCGGAACTCCCGGGCAGGTTTTATCGCGAAGATCGGGGACAGTGCTTTGGTATATATCCTGGGCGGCTGCGACGACCGCGGGCATGGCGCGCTCGATTGCCGCGGATTCCATGTTCGCCGCCCGCATCATTTGCGTCAGTATGTCGGGGTCGAGCATCCCATGCACGGGGATTCCGTCGGTGGTCGTCTCGATCCCTGTGACCGCGCGGACTGCATCGACGAGCGCCTGGCGGTGGTGGGGTCCGGCGCGGCGGACGAGGGTGCCGTCGATATCGAAGAGGATCAGGTCGGCCATGGATTATCTTAGTGTGGCGCGGCGGTACCTGTCTGACGACGGGCCGTAAGCGCCCGCGCCACATTGAACACTAGAATGAATTCTGTGACTTCTGAAAAGTTCCGCATCGCTCTCGTACAGATGCGCTGCGGTCTCGATCCGCGGGAAAACATCGACCGCGCGGTCGCGCAGATTCGCGAGGCGGCTGCTAAAGGCGGGCAGATCGTCTGCCTGCAGGAGCTGTTTCGGTCGCAGTACTTTTGCCGAGAGGAAGACGCGAAGCTGTTCGATCTGGCGGAGACAATTCCAGGTCCATCGACAGACTGCCTGACGAAACTCGCCGCGGAACTGGGCATCGTGATCGTCGCGTCGCTGTTTGAAAAGCGCGCGGTCGGGCTTTATCACAACACCGCTGCCATCATCGACGCCGACGGAACACTGCTCGGCATTTACCGGAAGATGCACATTCCGGACGATCCGCTCTTCTTCGAAAAGTTCTATTTCACGCCCGGCGATCTGGGCTTCCGGGCTTTCGATACGAAGTTCGGGCGCATCGCGACGCTCGTCTGCTGGGACCAGTGGTATCCCGAGGCCGCGCGCCTTGCTTCCCTCACCGGCGCGAACGTTCTTTTCTACCCGACCGCGATCGGCTGGCATCCCGCCGAGAAAGCGCAGTACGGCGCGGCCCAGCATGATGCCTGGCGGACTATGCAACGAGCGCACGCCATCGCGAACGGAATCTACGTGGCGGCGGTGAATCGCGTCGGCTTCGAAGGTCCTCAGGAAAAAGGCCTCGAATTCTGGGGCGCATCGTTCGTAAGCGATCCCTTCGGACGCATTCTCGCCGAAGCTTCGCATGACCGCGAGGAAATTCTCGTCGTCGAATGCGACCCTGCGCAAATGGAAGAAGTGCGGCGCAACTGGCCGTTCCTGCGCGATCGCCGCATCGACGCGTACGGCGATATCACGAGCCGGTTCCTGTCGTGAGTTTGCCGGAAACCGCGACGCCGCGCTCACTCGGATTTCGCATGCCCGCCGAGTGGGAGCCGCACGAGGCAACATGGATCGCCTGGCCGCACAACGAGGACGACTGGCCAGGACGCTTCGAGCCGATCCCGTGGGTCTATGGCGAAATCGTCCGCAAGCTGGCGCAGTTCGAACGCGTGCGGATCCTGCTGCAAAACGTCGAGGCGGAAAGCAGCGCGCGCAATGTGCTCGACAAAATCGGCGCGCAGTGGGAGGCCATCGAATTCCACACTCTCGAAACTGATCGCGTGTGGGCGCGCGATTTCGCTCCGCTGTTTGTAAAGAACGCCGCGGGCACGGTGGCCGCGGTTAAATGGCGATTCAATGGCTGGGCCAAATACGAAAATCACCTTCGCGACGAAGCAGCGGGCGCGGCCATTCCTGGACTGACGGGTGTTGACTGGTGGCGGCAGGAGATGGTCCTCGAAGGCGGCAGTGTGGATGTCAACGGCGCCGGGTTGCTGCTGACCACGGAGGAGTGCCTGTTGAGCGGGGTGCAGCCGCGCAATCCCGATTTGTCGCGCGAGGAAATCGAGGCGACGCTCGCCGAGTACCTCGGGCTCGACCGCGTTCTCTGGCTGCGGAACGGCATCGCCGGGGACGACACGCACGGGCACATCGACGATCTGGCTCGCTTCACAGACCGCGAGTCGATCGTCATCGTGGCGGAAGAAGATCGCTCGGACGTTAACTATGAGCCACTGCGGGAGAACTGGCAAATCGCGAGCCGCTTCGGGTTGCGGATGCGGAAATTGCCGATGCCCGCGCCCGTGTTTTTCGAGGCGCAGCGGTTACCGGCGAGTTACGCGAATTTCTACATTGCGAACCGGACGGTACTCGTGCCCACGTTCAACGATCCGAACGATCGCGTGGCGCTCGGCGTGTTGGCCGAGTGTTTTCCGGACCGGCAGGTCGTGGGGATTCACTGTTTGGAACTGGTCTGGGGGCTCGGCACGCTCCACTGCATGACCCAGCAGCAACCGGCATAGATTGTGGCGCGGGCTTCAGCCCGCCGCGCCGGCGCTTGTCATGACGCCGTCTTCATCCGCGCCGAAAATTTCTTGCGGAACTTCTGCACCTTCGGCGAAACCACAAAGGCGCAGTACGGCTGAAACGGGTGATTCTCGAAATACTGCTGGTGATAACCCTCTGCCGGATAGAATTCCATCGCCGGTTCCACGGCGGTTACGATCGGATCGCTGAACGCCTTCTCCGCGGTTAACTCCCGAATAACTTCCTCCGCCGCCGCTTTTTGCTCCGGTGAATGATAGAAAATCACCGACCGATACTGCGTTCCGCTATCGTTTCCCTGCCGGTTCAGCGTCGTCGGATCGTGCGTGGCGAAGAAAATCTCCAGCACATCCCGAAAGCCGACGATCGCCGGATCGAAAGTGAGTTGCACGACCTCGACGTGACCCGTCGCCCCACTGCACACCTGCTCATAAGTGGGATTCGGCCGGCGGCCACCCATATATCCGGATACAACCGAAGTTATTCCGGCCGCTTCGCGGAAGACGGCCTCCACGCACCAGAAGCATCCGCCGCCGAGTGTCGCCGTTTCCTGCGCCATGCGCCTCTATGATAAACCTCTGGTGCAAGAAAAACCGGCGGAGACCGCCCGTCTGAGCGGTCGCCGCCGGTCCTTCCACTAAACGCGCACAACGCCCTGTGGGCTGTGCGCTTGCCAGGAGAGTGACGACTGGCTTACTTCGCGGGCGCGGGCGCCGGGGCAGCCGTCCTGGCCGCGGGAGCCGCCGAAGTCGAGTCCTTCACCGCCTTCTTGTGCTTCTTTACGTGTTTTGCCGTGGCGGGCGCCTTACTGTTGCTGTCGGCCGGGGCGGGGGCGGGCGTCGCCTGGGCGAACGTCAGGCCAGCGGTAGCCAGGGCCAGAGAGAATCCAAAAACTGCGGAAGTGATCTTTTTCATGGTGTTTTTGTCCGGTTCCTTTTTTCGAGGCTGTGTTTTTTTGCCTCTACTTCCATTGACGGACTAATCATTAACCCGATCTGAATGGTCAGTTAAATTGAATTCACCTGTGAAAAAGTGGAAAACCTCACAACACCACGAACTGAAACCCATTCTTTGAAATACATTAACTGGACTTCACTTTCGAGCCGTGCGACAGTTGGTTGTACGTGGCAGACCGGGCTTGACTGCCGATGTGCAAACCTCCAGGCTGAGAAGTTCAGCGAAATCCGAAAGGAGAAAAACCATCGTGGCAAACGTGTGTTTAATAGGTCTGGAACAGGCGACCGCCAGCCAGATCAGCCGCGCTCTCACCGTGGAGCGGCACAAAATCGAACAGAAGTCTCAGAATATCGGCGCGCGCGAACTGATGGATGTTGATATTGTCTTCGCGGGCGGAGAACCCTCGCAATATCTTCCCTTGCTCCGTCGGGTGCGAGACGAGAGGCCTTCCCTGCCCTTCGTTGTCGTTACGCGCGTTCCAGAGACTTCGGAGTGGCTGGATGCGCTCGAAGCCGGCGCCACGGACTATTGCTCATCCCCGTTTGAATCGCGGCAGATCCACTGGCTCATGGAAACTGCGCTGCCGAAGACGCGCGCGATCGCCGCCGCCTGAGGCCCAACCCCAACCATTCCCGATCGGTCAGCGGGTCTTTTCTTCGACTTTATCGGCACCTTTTTGTACCCCGTTGGCGGTGGCGTGGGTCGCCTTCTTCGCCCCATTTTTGGTTTTGCGCGCGCCGGTCTTCGCGGCGTGGCCGGTTCCATTAGCCGTGTCTTTGGCGGCTTCTTTGCTTTCGTGGCCGGCATTCTTTAAGTCTTGTCCGGCAGTCTGGCCCGACGCCCCGGCCGCCAGACCTAAGGTGAAAACAGCGGCAATGATGATCCCGGTTCTCTTCATCTGTAACTCCGCATAGACGCTCTGCATGCGGGTTGCCAGATGCAGACCGGTCTTTTAGGAACCGCGACCATCAGGGAGCGGCAACCGCATCATTTCGTTGCCGCTCCCTGACGGTCGCGGTTCACCAGTCACGCGATCCCGCTATACTCTGAATTAAATTCCAATCGTTTCCGAAGGAGGAACGGGTGATAGAACTGCGAGTGAACGGCGTCGCGCGCAAATTCGACGGCGATCCGGATATGCCGATGCTTTGGTACCTGCGCGATGAACTGGGCCTCACCGGCACCAAATTCGGCTGCGGCATGGGTCTGTGCGGAGCCTGCACCATCCATGTAGACGGCAGCGCGGCGCGCAGTTGCCAGACTTCGGTCCAGAACGCCGCCGGTAAGAACATCACGACCATCGAGGGCTTGAGCAAAAACCACGCGCATCCCGTGCAGAAGGCGTGGAAGGAAGGCAATGTTCCGCAGTGCGGATATTGCCAGAGCGGCCAGATCATGCAGGCGGCGGCGCTGCTGAAGCAAAAGCCGAAGCCGACCGATCATGATATCGACGAAGCCATGTCCGGGAACATCTGCCGCTGTGGAACTTACCAGCGCATTCGCGCGGCGATCAAAGTTGCTGCAGGGGTGAAAGCATGAGCGCCGTTAAACGCATCGACCCGGTCAGCCGCCGCGGCTTTTTGGGAACCGTGTTCTCTGCCGGAGCGCTTGTTCTCGGCGCGCCGTTGTTTGTGGCCAAAGACGCTCTGGGCGCGGAAGTGAATCCGGGCGGCGGCACGTGGTTTCCGTCCGTCTACCTTGGCGTGCAGCCGAGTGGCGACGTCATCATCGTGGCGCACCGCTCGGAGATGGGTACCGGCATCCGCACCGCTCTACCGATGGTCGCCGCCGACGAGCTCGACGTCGAGTGGAGCAAGGTCCATATCGAGCAGGCGTTGGGCGACAAGAAATACGGCTCTCAGAATACCGACGGTTCAACTTCGATCCGCAGCTTTTACGATCCTCTGCGGATTGCGGGCGCGACCGCGAAAGCCATGTTGATCGGCGCGGCCGCCGCCAAATGGAAAGTGCCGGCGACCCAGTGCAAAGCCGCCAACGGCTACGTGACGCACGGCAACTCGAAAGCCAGCTACGGCGAGCTTGCCTCCAGCGCGGCTCAGCAGCCCGTCCCGAAGCCCGAAACGCTGACATTCAAGACGCGCGCGGAATACCGCTATATCGGTAAAGGCGTTCCCATTACCGATCTCGACGAACTCGTCTCCGGCCGCGGCATTTTCGGGCAGGACGCGAAGATGCCCGGCATGGTCTACGCGTCGATTGAGCATCCACCAGTCGTCGGCGGGAAAGTAAAGTCGGCGGACGATTCGGAAACGCTCAAAGTCCGTGGCGTAAAGCAGACCGTCGAGATCGAGCGCTATACGGGCACGTACGGATTTCAGCCGCTCGGCGGCGTCGCCGTTATCGCCGACAATACCTGGGCCGCCATGCAGGGCCGCAAAAAGCTCAAAATCGATTGGGACCTCGGCCCCAACGCGACTTACAACTCCGAATCGTTCCGCGCCGAGTTGACAGCCGCCGCGCGGAAGCCATCTAAAGTGGCCCGCGACGTCGGGGACGTCGACAAGGCTTTCGCCGGCGCGGCTAAGACCCATGAGGCGGAATACTACACTCCCCTGCTCGCGCATGCGGCGATGGAGCCTCCAGCCGCCGTCGCGGAGTTCAAAAACGGCAAGGTCGAAGTGTGGACTTGTACGCAAAATCCGCAGGCCGTGCAGGACACGGTCGCGGCGGCAGTTGGAATCAAGCCTGAAGACGTCGCCTGCCACGTGACACTGCTGGGCGGCGGCTTCGGACGAAAATCGAAGCCGGACTATGCGGCGGAAGCGGCCGTGCTTTCGAAAAAAGTCGGCAAGCCGGTCAAGGTCGTATGGACTCGCGAAGACGACGTGCAGTTCGATTTCTATCACTCGACCGCGGCGTTGTACATGAAGGCCGCCGTGGACGCCACCGGTAAGCCGATCGCCTGGCTGCAGCGCAGCGTCTTTCCGCCAATCTTTTCCACCTTCGACTCCAAAACGACGTACGGTGACCTCGAGATGACGATGGGATGGAACGATGTCCCTTTCGACATACCGAATCACCGGGCGGAGAACGGTCCCGCGACCCCGCCGGTCCGCATCGGCTGGATGCGCAGCGTCGCTAACGTCTATCACGCGTTTGCCGTTCAATCGTTCCTCGATGAGCTGGCAGCGGCGGCGAACCGCGATCGCGTCGAATACTATCTGGACGTCCTCGGACCGAACCGCATCGTCGAACTGGGTCCGAGCTTTGCCGAGACGGCGAAGCAGTATCCCCTCGATACCGCGAGGTTGCGCCGTGTTGTCGAAACGGTGGCCGATAAGGCGGGGTGGGCTTCGAAGAAATCATCTCCCGGACACGGGTACGGATTCGCCGCCCACTGGAGCTTCCTCACTTATGTGGCCGCCGTCGTCGAAGTAAAGGTAGATGCCGAGGGTAAGGTTTCCATTCCGCGTGTGGATATTGCGCTCGATACCGGAAAGGTGATTTATCCGGATCGTGTGCGGTCGCAGTTCGAAGGCGCTGCCGTGTTCGGCACCAGTATCGCGATGATGGGCGAGATCACGGCGAAGGACGGACGCATCCAGCAGTCGAACTTCAACAACTACCCGGTGGCGCGCATGCCGGAAGCGCCTTTTGAGACGCACGTGCATATCGTGGAGTCGGACGCACCGCCGGCGGGCGTCGGTGAGCCTGGAGTCCCCGTGATGGCGCCGGCGATCTCGAACGCGATCTTCGCGGCAACCGGCAAGCGGATTCGCGAGCTGCCCATCCGCAGGACGAAGCTCGTCTAAGAGGGTCCCAATGTCATTTCTCAAACCATGGGAGCCACAGTTGCGGTCGCTGGCGCGCATCCTGATCGGGTTTACCTTCTCGCTGCATGGCTGGCAGAAGTGGTTCGGCGCGTTCGGCGGACTGGGCGGCACGAGGCCGCCGCTGGGCTCGATGCTCGGGGCGGCCGGGGTGATCGAAACTATCGGCGGCGCGCTCATCATCGCCGGATTATTCACACGGCCCGTGGCGTTCCTGCTCGCAGGCGAGATGGCGATCGGTTATTTCCGCACACATGCGCCGCGCGGCCTCTGGCCGTTGACGAACGGGGGCGAACTGGCCGTTTTCTACTGCTTCTTCTTTCTTTGGCTGAGCTCCGCCGGTCCGGGCCCGTGGAGTCTTGATCGGGCTTTCGATAAGCAATAGGCCTTCAAAGTGCTTCCGCTTCCTCCGGGGCGGAGGCATGACCGCAGGTCCAGGATCCGGCTGAATTCCAGCCGATGACGCAGTCCGAGCGATTTCACCATTACGTCGCCGGGACATTCAGCGTCGAGTCGATCGTCCGTTCGGCGGCGGGCGCGGGAATTCTCCAGCGGGCTGACACGCCGACCGAATGGGGCCAGGGCGGCGCAGGCTACGCGCGGCGCTTCGGGAATTCCTACGCGCAGCACATCATGCGGCAAACGATCAGGTATGGCGTTTCGGATATGCTGCATGAAGACAATCGCTACATGCTATCGGGAGAAACCGCCGTTGGCGCGCGCATAAAATACGCGGTTGCGAGCTCATTCCTCGCGCGCAGGGACGATGGGACGCGACGCGTTTCGATCTCCCGGCTCGGCGGTTATGTGGCCGTCGCGTTCATTTCACGCGAGTGGCAGCCGCACACGACCAACGGCGCGCAGAATGCCGCCTCGAACATCGGCAACACTGTCGCAACGGAAGTGGGCTTCAACATCGCGCGGGAGTTCTTCCCTCGCTTCTTTCCGCATCATTAGATACAGTAGCGGCATGTCAATAGGGCCGCATGTGATCACTCGCCGCTCGATCATCGCCGGAGCCGGCGCGTTCGCCGCGGCCGCGGCGCCCGCCACCCGCACCTGGAGCGCTGAGTATACGGCCCAAAAGGGCTCAGTCTCGCTCGCGATGTACCGCAAACGTGCCACCGCTCCATCGGGCGGACACCCTGCGCTGCCGGTCTTATTTCTCGTCCACGGATCTTCGCTCTCGGCACGCACGAGCTACGATCTCGCGGTGCCGGGCCGCGACGACTATTCGATGATGAACATCTTCGCGGGCTTCGGCTATGACGTCTGGACGATGGATCACGAGAACTATGGCAAATCCAGCCGCACAGCCGGCAACTCCGATATCGCGAGCGGCGCCGCGGATCTGAAGGCCGGCATCGATCTCGTGCTGCGTGAGACCGGACGCAGCAAGGTGCATTTATTCGGGGAATCCTCGGGCGGATTGCGCGCGGGCGTCTATGCGATGCAACATTCCCGAAGCGTAGACCGGCTTGTCCTCGCGGCCTTCACATACAAAGGTGAGGGTTCGCCGACACTGGCGAAGCGCGCCGAGCAGCTCGATTATTACCGTACTCACAACACGCGCCTGCGGGACCGCGAGATGATCCATGGCATCTACACTCGCGACAAGGCCGGGACGACTGACCCGGCCGTCGCGGATGCGGTCGCCGACACGGAGCTGAAGTTCGGCGATCAGGTACCGACAGGCACGTATCTCGATATGACCGCGAACCTTCCCGTTGTCGACCCGGCGAAGGTCCTCGCGCCCGTGCTGTTACTGCGCGGAGAATACGATGGAATCGCCACCATTGACGACCTGAGCGAATTCTACAAACGGCTGCCGAACGGCGACCGCCAGTTCGTCATTCTGCCGGGCGCCGCGCATTCGCTGATCACCAACATTAACAGGCGTCAGACGATGCACGCGGTCCGGTCGTTCCTCGAAATGCCCGCGTAGCCGTGGCGCGGGCTTCCGACGTCGATCGGGTCGAAGTGGGGAGCGCACACGAAAAATGCAGAAACATCCCGGCGCATGTTAAAAGACGTAGCCGACGTGCGCGACGAAAGTCCTCGGCTGCAGGAAGTGCGTGCCGCTGAACGTCGAAAGAAAGTTGTAGAGTCCGACGACGTTACTCAGGTTTTCGATGTTGAGCGACGCCGTGATTCGCCGGTTACCTTCCTCGTGAAGCAGGTTGTCGGTGCCCAGTCCGAGATTGAAGACGTTGCGCGGCTTGACACGATCCGGATTGTGATCGTCATTCTCCGCACTCGCAAAAGTGTCGTAGCCGCCCTGCGGCAGCGTCAGCAGTTTCGAAGTGACTAAGCCCTGCTTGCCGCCGGCGGCGACGCAATCGTTAAACGGATTTGCGACAGTGGCCGGCACGCCGTTGCACGCGAGCCCGATCGTCACCTGCTGGTTGGGAGTCAACGTCAGCGCTGAGCCGGCGTCGGGAATGCCGCTGACCACCAGTCCGCTGTCATACCGGTAAGTGAGGGCGATCCACTCGAAGCTCTTGTACTGATAGCGAAAATTGAGCGTGGATTGAAACGCCTGATCGTGATCGATGCGGAAAACACCGCCCGCGAGCGGCGCCCCCTGGGGAATCAAACCGCCGGTTTCGGGAGGATAATAGCGCGCCCGCGTATGTCCGAACGTCCAGTACGCCTGAAATCCGCGCAGATTGGTGGTGCTTACGCGCCCCGTGACGCCGTCGAGCTTCGAATTGTGCCATGCAATCGGAAATGTGATGGTAGTGTTGAGCAGCGTGCTGAAGTCGTAAGCGTTGTGGGTGTATTTCCAGAAGTAGTCCGCGTCGATCAGCAGGAACTTGCCGACAGCCTGCTGAAATCCGGTGTTGAACTGATTACGGAAGCCGGGCTGAATGCCCACCGCGCTGGAGCCGAAAACATTCTGGACCAGCCCGCCGATTCCCGTGGCGCTCGATAACAGAAGATTTTCGTTGAACGGCGTCTCGAAGGTCCGCGCATAAGCGGCGCGAAGCACCGTGCCTGTCCGCTTGATGTTGTAAGCCAGACCGAGGCGCGGCTCAGGGCCGGTTTTCGTTACCAGCCCGTCGTAATGATCGAGGCGAAATCCGATGTTCACGAGCAAATTACCGAAGGTGATTCCGTCCTGCGCGTAGAAGGCGGTCTGATTGATGTTGGCGGCCGCGTGATAGTTGAACAGGTTCCCGGCCCGCGTGAGGTCGTAGAGCGCCAGTGCGGATGAAAATGGCGTCCCGGTCACATTCGGATTGTCCGCGGTGTTCGGCTGGGCGCCGGCCCCCGCGCACTGGCCCGGGTTCGTCAGCGCAGGATCGCCGATCGGATTCCCGCTGGCGTCGATGCAGGGATCGTTAAAAGTCGGATCCGTGATCCCGAACTGGAAATTTTCGAGCAGGCGCGTCTGTTTCGTATCGATGCCCGCCTTGAAATTGTGCCGCCCGGAATTGATCGCGACATCGGCCTTCAGGCCCCAGTTCAGGAGTTGGCGCTGCTGGCTTTGCGTGGCGGGCGTGTCGGTGAACAAATCGCGGCTCGGGTAGTAGTTGAATTGATCCTTCCGTATATATGGGTTGACGGTCAGCAGAACGTGCGAATTGAACGTGTGCTGATAACCCGGCGCGATGCTCCACGTCAGAACGCGCTGCCGCTGATCCTGCGCAAGCTGATCGTAATCGTTGGGGATCTGGATCCAGTTCCGCGCAGTGAACAGATTGAGGTGAAAGACATCTTTTCCGCTGGGCTGGTAATCGAACCGGTCGAAGATGGTCTCGTTGTTGCCAACGTCGTGGATGGGCCGGAACTCCGGCGTGTCAAGAAAACGGCCGCTGCGGGTTCCGTCGAGCGCGAGGAAGTTCCCCACCTTCGTCGTGCCATAGCCGAGGGCGATGCTGCCGGCGCCCGTGCCAAATGAACCATACGAGGCATCGACGTTGCCGAAAACTCTGCCGGCGCCCAGTCCGGACCGCGTGGTTACCGCGGCGACCAGACTGGTCTTGTCGCCGAATTCGGCTCCCGGGCTTCCGGTTGTCAGCTCCATACTCTGCACGGCGCTGACTGGCAACTGCGTTGAGAAGACTTTGCTCTGCTGATCGCTGATCGGCTGGCCGTCGATCACGAAAGTGACCTGCGCGTGATCGCCAAGGGGATGGAAGAATCCGTTGCCGTCGGCGGCTACGCCTCCGGTGCTGTAGATGATCGCCTGGCTTAAACCGGCGCCCGGATCGCTGGCGGGAATCTTCAGGAGCTGAGAGCGGTCCGCGTCGACGTGCGCGGATGGATCGACTTCAAGAGCTTCGGCCGCGCCGCCTTCTACAACGACCGTTGTGCTCGAGCCCGCGAGCGCTAACGACGCTTTCACCTGCACGGGAATGGCGCTGTTGATATCGACATTCCGCGCATACTCTGCAAAGCCGGAAGCCTTGATTTCGAGATGATACGGGTTTGGCGGCAGGTTACTCAGCCGGAAGCTGCCGTCGCTCGCGGACTGCGCGGTCTGGCTGTAGCCGCTGATCGGGTTGTGAATCGTAATCTGCGCGTTTGGAACGGCAGCGCCCGAAGGATCGTTGACCGTTCCCTGCACGGTTCCCGCGTTACCGAGCGATTGGGCTAATCCGTGATCGGCCAGACCCAGGAAGCCCAGCCAGATGAATGCGAGAGCGACGATTCTCATGTTGCTTCGAGGATCGGCGATTTTCGCGTTTCCGATGATTGAATTCCGGCGGCCGGATTTGAAGTCCAGGTGAGCGGCCTGGTTTCCGGCGCGAGCGGACAATTGCACCGATTTCCCGTTGATGCCGGGCCGAAGTCCTTTCACACGAACCCGACCGCCTCCCGTCGGGAAAAGTTAGGCGAGCGCGATATCGCTCTCTAACATCGCTGGCATGGGAGCGCGTGTGATCACGAGGCGCGGCCGGTCTCGAGACCGCCGGAAAGCCGAGTTGTGGACACTCGTCGCCATCATCGCCGCAATCGGCCTGCCCGTTTTTCTTGCTTACGTGCTGGTGGCCGCTGACATGCGCCCGGACCTTTCGGATTTGAAGCCCCGCGAGGAACAGCCGGCCGGAACGCCGCCCGTGATCGGCTGGCCGCACATCGAGCCTCTGCTCTACACAACCGTCAGGATGCTCGGTTACATGATGGATGGTTACAAACCGTCGAGAGACGGCGATCCGGTGGAGGTCTTTATACTGCTGCCCGATGCAGGGCAGCTTCTCCATCCGGCGCATCGAATATCCGATCAAATGGTGGAGATCAGGCTTCGGCGCGCCATGGCGTTTCAATTCCGGCGTTTGGTTTGGGCTTCGGGCAATCTATCCTCGACCGGCGCGCGGCCGCATTCCGATCGCGCGGCCTGGGCGATGACGGACGCCGAAGTTACACCTGCCGGGGATCATGAGATCACGCGCTGGTTCACGCCATGATCACCCACGCCGTGATCACCAACTCAAAAGCTGGCGAACGTGCCGGGCCTGACGTTTGCTGACAATGAACTCCTGACCGTTGCTTAAAGTAATGAGCCAGCGCTGGCTGCTCAGCGTGCTCATCTTTCGCACATGGTCGATGTTGATGAGCGCCTTGCGGTGAACGCGCCAAAAGCTCGTTTCGCGAAGCTTCTCCTGAATGACTTTGAGAGTCTTCGTCGCCAGAAATTTCTTCTTCGCGGTCACGATCCAGACCAGATCGCCCTCGGCCTCGAATGCCAGGACTTCAGCCGTCCGCAGCAGCAGGTATTCGCCGCCGGCACGCGCCACGACCTTCCGCGGCGCCGGGGCTTTTTGCGCCTCGGCGATCTCCTGTACGCTCGCCAGTTGCTCCGCGACAGCCGCGGGCCGCGAGCGCAGTTTCATCGCCCTTTCGACGGCCTGGGCGAGACGGTCCGGCCCAATCGGCTTCAACAGATAGTCGATCGCGCCCGCTTCGAACGCCTGAAGGGCATGTTGATCGAAGGCCGTGACGATGACGACCATCGGAAGATGTCCCGTGGTTGGCATCTTTCTGATGACATCGAACCCGCCAATGCCGGGCATTTGGAGGTCGAGGAAGATCAGGTCAGGCGACAGTGCGCGGATGGAGCGCAGAGCCGAGGCGCCGTCTTTCGCCTCGCCCGCGATTTCAACATTCTCGAATTGCTCCAGTTCTTCGCGGAGAACCTGTCTCGCGATTGTCTCGTCATCGACAATGAGGGTGCGGAGCGCCGACACGTATTGAGTCGTTCTACCATCTTCCGGCTGCCAGTTCCCAGCTTCCGGCGACGACCGGTATGAAGCAGGCGGCCGAAGGCCTGAAGTTGCCGGTGAATGGACTGCCCCGCTCATGCGACAGAGCCGGCGGCCAGACTTCGATCGGATGCGGGAAGGGCGAAGCGAACGGTGGTTGTTCCCGCGGCGGACGAGACTTCCAGATCGCTCGAATCGCCATAACAAAGCGCGAGGCGGCGGCGCACGTTCGCCATGCCGATGCCGTGGCCTTCACGATTGGCGCCCGCGGGCCCGAAGGATCCGGAGTTCGATACGGCAACGATGACGGAGCCGCCCTCCCTTTGAATGCTCAGCCGGACGAATCCATGTTCCTTCTGGCGCGCGGCCCCGTGCTTCACCGCATTTTCGACGAGGGGCTGTATCGACAGGACCGGCACCTTTTCGGCGAGCAGCGCGGCGTCGATCTCGAACTCCGCGCGGAGCCGCGCGCCGAGGCGCAGACCTTCGATCTCGAGATATGCCCGCACAATGCGAAGCTCCTCTTCGAGCGAAGTCAGGCTCGAATCGATTGCAAACGAAGAACGAAAGAGCCCCGACAGATTCAGGACCAGTTTGCGGGCGATCGTATTTTCGCGGCCGATGACTCCATACAGCGTATTGAGCGCATTAAACAGAAAATGCGGATTGATCTGCGCCTGCAGTGCCCGCAACTCCGCCTGCGAAACGAGCGCACGCATTTCGGCCCCACGAATGCGCTCGACCTGCTCGCAGATGGTGAGCGCCAGGCGTTCCAGCATTTCCAGATCCTCGCTGAGATAACGGCGCCCGCCTTTGCGCGCGCCCAGCCATAGCACGTGAGCGTCGCCGCGCGAGAACCTGAGAGGCGCCATCGCGCGCACCCAGCCGGGCGCTTGAATGCGCGCCGGATCGGGAACCGCGATGGCCCTGGACGGTACAGATCCGGAGCCGACTTCGCACTGGCGCGTGGAGAAGAAATCCTGCACGGCCGCGGCGGCGGCGGCCAGATACGCGCTCTCGGATGAGGGCGTCCCCGCAATTTCGAGAAGTTTCGACAACGTCCGGTCGACACTGGAGCGAAGGAAAACGGCGCGGGTAAGAAACCGCTGCGCGCGGGTTCGAAGCCAGGCGAAGAGGCTGAGCAACAGGCAGGCGGTCGTGAAGGCCATGCCGGCATAGAAGGCGTCGTGCGCCGCTCTTCCCGTCACGCGGAGTCTGGTTTCGGCGAAGAATCCGACCCAGATGGCGAGCGCCGCCATGGTTCCATTCACGAGAAACCGGATGAAGGCGTCGAGCAGAAGAAAACGGTAATCCTGCAACAGGACGAAAATCGCGAGCGGAATCCCGGCATGATGCAGCGCCGCTTCTCCCGACCAGGCGTGAATGTCGTGCGTGGAACCGAAGTGAGCAAACGAGATGGCGAAAAGGAACAACACCATCGCGCCCGCCAGCCGTTTACCAGCGCCGTCATGCGCGCCGCTCAACGCCTCGCGTGCGACCGATGCGGCGGTGAGAATCGCGAAGGCGATCGTGACGAGCAGAATGGCGGCATAGTGGAAGCGGGATGCGCCTGTAATCAGGTCGCCGATGTGCAGCACGACCGCGGCGCCGCTGACTACATAACCGGAGATCCAAAGCGGGCGGGCGCGAGACTGCAGCGAGATGTGAAGCAACACCGCGGGAAGAATGCTGAGGACGGAGAAACTGAGTCCGACGATCACGTCCGCCACAGGATCTTCCGAGCGCGTGGTGGCTATGCCGATGAGCGATCCGACATTCCACAGGAACGCGAGCGCGGCGGCGACGCTGGGCAACAGACTCCGCTCGCCGCTCGCTCTGCGCCAGTCGAGGAGAAGAAGGTAGAGCAGAATTCCGAATGCAATCGCGCCGGCACAGTGTCCGATCGTGTTGACGGCGATGGGAGCGTGGAGGCTGAGGCGGTCGGGCACCTGCTCACTACGTTAGCGGATTCCCGGGGGGGGGCGACTCCTTGCCTGTTTCTTACCGGTATGCTTCGGAGCGGTGGCCTACACCGAAAATTCGCATCACGTTGTCCTCCAGGCTAAAGAGAACGCGGTAGTCGCCCAGCGGAAGCCGGAATGCTTCCGTCACGTCGCCGTGCAGCGTGTTGATATCGCCTGCGCCGGTGCGGGAGAAGCGACGAATTCCTCAAACAGATGCATCGCCGTCGAGCGGTCGATCGCGCCAACGTCCGCGACGGCTTCGTCGAGACACTCGATCCTGTAAGGCGGCATTAGCCGAGATTATCCGGAGTAGTGTCGATCTGCGCGAGGACTTCTTCGATCGGGAATGCCCTTTCCGGCACGCCTCGCAAACCAGGCCTTTCCTTCGTGAAAGCGGCGGCGATCTTCTTCCGTCACCGGCTCGTCGTCAACTGGCGCCGCCGTAACGGCGCGGCGGACGGGGTCGACTATTACTTCCACAAGATGACCAATACCCGCCAACTGACCGGGATCGAGTTGATCGAGCAAATTGTGGGCGTGCTGTTTGTCCATGATCTTTCTTCTGTTATCTCCGGTATTCTGCCCAGCAGCGGGCTGATTCAGACCGCGGGTTCCGGTTAGTGGTACCTTAGCGGATAATCGGTTCCCCGAGGAGTTTTCATGCGCATCCAGACATTGCTGCTGTTCGCGGCGGCCGCTGCCGCCTTCGCGCAGACCGCTACCCTTCCGCCCGGCGTCGAGAAAAAAGCCAGCGTCGGCGGGATCACCGAATACGATTATCCGAACGGCCTGCGCGTCCTGCTGTTCCCCGACAAGACCGCGCCGAAGATCACCGTCAACATGACTTACCTCGTCGGCTCGCGTCACGAAGGCTATGGGGAAACCGGCATGGCGCACCTGCTCGAGCACATGAACTTCATCCGGAGCACGCACGACCGCAGCATCAAGAAAGAGCTCACCGATCACGCCGGTGCGAACAACTGGAATGGAACCACCGATTACGACCGCACCAATTACTACGAAACCTTCACCGCCACCGATGACAACCTGAAGTGGGCCCTCGGTATGGAAGCCGAGCGCATGGTCAACATGCGGATGGAGAAGCCTCTGCTCGACACCGAAATGACGGTCGTCCGCAACGAGTTCGAGCGCGGCGAGAACAGCCCGACGCGGATTCTCGAAGAGCGCACGGTCGCAACCGCTTACCTCTGGCACAACTATGGGAAATCGACCATCGGAACGCTGGCCGATATCGAGAAAGTTCCCATTGAGAAGCTCGCGGCGTTTTATAAGAAGTACTATCAGCCGGATAACGCCGTGCTCGTGATCGCGGGAAAATTCGACGAGTCGAAAACGCTGGGCTGGATTGCGGACACGTGCGGGGCGATTCCGCGCCCGGCCCGCAAGCTCGATGAGACGTATACCGTCGAACCCGTGCAGGACGGCGAGCGCTACGTCGAACTGCGCCGCGTGGGCGACAATCCGGCCATCATGATGCTCTGGCACGCGCCGGCGCTGTCGAATCGGGATTCGGCGGCGCTCGAAGTCCTGAGCGGGATCATGTCGGGAGGCGGCGGTCGCGGCGGCGGGGGAACGGGACGCCTCTACAAAGCGCTGGTCGATAACAGGAAAGCGCTCTCGGCGCGCATGGGTTACGAAGAGCTGCACGATCCCGGATTCGTGCTTGTGCAGGCAACGCTCAGCAAGGACCAGTCGCTCGACGAAGCGCGCAAGACTATCATCGATACGGTCGCCGGCGCCGTGAGCGAGCCGCCCACGAAGGATGAAGTGGAGCGCGAGAAGACCCGCATCCTGCAGTCCATGGAACAGCGCATGACGAACACGCAGCAGGCCGCGCTCGGATTGTCGGAAATGATCGCGGACGGCGACTGGCGGCTCTTCTTTCTCAATTACGACCAGCTCAAAGCCGTTACGCAGGAAGATGTCGTGCGGGTCGCGAAGGCTTACTTCAAGGCCTCCAATCGCACCGTCGGCGAGTTCATTCCGACGCCTGACCCGGACCGTACGGAGGTCGCCGCCGGCGCCGACCTGGCAAAAGTATTCGAGAATTACAAGAGCAGCCTGGATGTTTCGGAAGGCGAAGCATTCGATCCGGCGCCCGCGAACATTGAGAAACACCTCACCCGCTCGAAGCTTAAGAACGGGCTCAAAGTCGTGATGCTGCCGAAATCAACGCGCGGCCGTACGGTGACGGCGTCGCTGCAAGTCCGCTTCGGCGATCTGAATTCGCTGATGGGCAAGGATGCGACTGGCAGCATGACCGGGTCGCTTCTGATGCGCGGCACGACGACGCGCACGCGCCAGCAGCTTCAGGACGAAATGGTCAAGCTCAACGCGCGCATCAACGTAAACGGTAATGTGGATGGCGCCAGCGCGACGATCCAGACGACGGCGGAGAATCTCGTTCCGGCGATCCGTCTGGCGGCGGATATCCTGCGCAATCCATCGTTCCCGGAGTCCGATTTCGACCAGATCAAAAAGCAGCGCATCGCGGCGGTGGAAGGCCGGCGCACGGATCCGGGCGCGCGCGCATCCCTAGAGCTCGAACGCACGCTCAAGATCTATCCGCGCAACGACCCGCGATATGCCCCCACGTTCGATGAAGAAATCGATGACATCGGCAAGGTCACGCTCGACGATGTCAAAGCTTTCTACCAGAAGTTCTACGGCGCGGCGCACGGTGAGATCGTGATCGTGGGCCAGTTCGATCCGGCCGCGGTGGGCGCCGCCGCGACAGAGCTGTTCGGCGCCTGGACGAGCGCCGCGCCCTTCCAGCGCATCGACATGGCGTATCAAAAGACGGCGCCCGTGAACATCAAGATCGAAACACCCGACAAGAAGGACGCGACGTTCGCCGCCGGTCTGGTGATGCCCATGCAGGATTCCGACCCGGACTATCCGGCGATGGTGCTGGCGAACTTTATCTTCGGCGGCTCGATTACGTCGCGGATGGAAGATCGCATCCGCAATCGGGAGGGGCTGAGTTACGGCGCGCAGTCGCGGTTCTCGGCGCGGGCGGAAGGAAACGCCGCCGAATTCGAAGCCCGGGCCACGAGCAACCCCGCGAACACGCCGAAAGTGGAAGCCAGCTTCCGCGACGAGCTTGCGAAGACTGTCGCCGCCGGATTCACGGAGAAAGAAATCGATGAGGCGAAGAAGTCGATCCGCGATCAGCGAACCGTAGGGCGTTCGCAGGACGCGCAGCTTCTGACGCTGATCTCATCCCGCGAGGAATTCGGCCGCACGCTCGCGTGGGATGAGCAGATGGATGCAAAGCTCGCGGCCCTGACACTCGATCAGGTGAACGCGGCGCTGAAACGGCATTTGGATCCGGCGGCGATTTCGATCGTGAAAGCGGGCGACTTCAGGACAGCCGGCGCTTACATCCAGTAATCCAAACGCGCGAGCCGCGAAGATACCCCATGCGGGTCATGACGGCAGCATGACGATCCTCGATTGCCCGCACCTGATCCTCCGTCAGAACCTCGCGCCAGGCGCCAGCACGCCCCACCCGGAAAAACGGCGCATTTCGTGATGTTCGCTCGCGAAACCCGTGCGCTTTCTCCTGGCGCTGCAATTCGGCAAAGTCCGAGCGTCGAACGGCCCGATCGATAACGGCATCGCTGGCTTCGACTGCTAGCCTGAAAGCATGAGGCCGCGCGTAGTCATAATCGGCGGCGGATTCGGCGGCCTTTACGCCGCGCTCTCGCTCCGGCGCACCGCGGTCGACGTGACTCTGATCGACCGCCGCAACTTTCACCTTTTCTCGCCGCTTCTTTACCAGGTCGCGACCGGAGCGCTTTCGCCCGGTGAAATCGCCTCGCCGTTGCGCTACGTGCTGAACCGGCAGAAAAATACGCGGGTGCTGCTGGGCGAGGCGGCGGATATCGATATCGAGGCGCATGAAGTCGTTCTCAAGGATGGCCCGCGCGTGCCTTATGACACGCTGATCCTCGCCACGGGTTCGACGCACAGCTACTTCGGACATCCGGAATGGGCTCGGTTCGCACCGGGCCTGAAGACGATCGAGGATGCGACCGAAATCCGCACCCGCATCCTGCTGGCGTTCGAGCGCGCGGAAAAGACTGGCGATCACGATACACGCCGCGCGGAGCTGACGTTCGTCATCGTCGGCGGCGGACCCACCGGCGTCGAACTGGCGGGCGCGATCGGCGAAATCTCGCGCGACACATTGAAGAAGGACTTCCGCAATATCAATCCGGCTGACGCGCATATCTTCCTGATCGAGGGCGCCGCGCGGCTGCTTCCGACTTACGCGCCCAATCTTTCGGCCGCCGCCGAGAGCGCCGTGATAAAGCTCGGCGTACAGACCCGCACGAATGCGCTGGTGACCGGCATCGACGGCGGGGAAGTCACGATCCAGTCCGCTGGATCGAGCTCGACCATTCGCACGCGCACGGTCCTATGGGCGGCGGGCGTCGCGGCCTCGTCGCTCGGCAAAATTCTTGCGGACCGCGCCGGCCTCACGGTGGACAAAGCGGGCCGCATTCCCGTTCAGCAGGATCTTTCAATTGCTGGGCATCCGGAAATTCTCGTGATCGGCGACCTGGCCGCGTTCCTGCAGGATGGCAAGCAAGTGCCGGGAGTGGCGCCGACCGCGATGCAGCAGGGGCGTTACGCTGCGCGCCTGATCGGAAGCCGCCTGCGCGAAGAATCAATGAAGCCGTTCCGCTATTTCGACAAAGGCAGCCTCGCGACAATTGGACGCAATCAGGCGGTCGCCGAGATCGCAGGCTTTCGATTCTCGGGGCTGCTCGCGTGGCTCGCGTGGTTGTTCATCCACCTGCTGTATATCGTGGAGTTCGAGAGCCGGTTGTTGATCGCGCTGCAGTGGGCGTATGACTATTTCACTTACAATCGCGGGGCGCGGCTGATCACGGGGCAGACAGACCGCTAGCCAATCGGGATCAACAACCCCTGGCCGTTCGACACGCCGTCCACAATTAACTCGATCGTCTGGTCCCCGCTTGCCACATTTGGAATCACGATGTTCAATTGATACAAACCCACCGTGCCCGCGACCACCCCCGCAAACGAAACGCTGGTCGCGACGCCGCCGATCTTCACCTGATAGGGCAGCGCCAGCGGCGAATTCTGCGCCGCCATCACACCGGCCCGCGTCGCCGGATTCGTCGGGCCGCATCCGGTCGCAAACACGATGACGGTGTCGCCAGGCTTCGCGGTCACTTGCCCTGGCCGGATGAAGTTCTGGAAATCCGGCGTCTGCGCAACGACGTAGTTCTTCGATCCCACGTCGAACTGCGGCACCGTCAGCAGCGTCGGAGACAGCCGCGCGCGCGTCGCCGTTGCCGTAGTTGAACCGGCCGCGTTCTGCACCACGATATTCACGGGGCCAGTCGCCGTATCATCCGGCGCATCTATGTTGATCTGCGTCGGGCTCACGTATTCAATGAACGCCGGAATATTGTTCACCGTGACGCTCACGCCTCCGAGCGAAGTCGGAGCCGCGCCGCCATTGAAGGCGTTGTCCCACGGCTGCGTGACGCCCGAAAGGTTCGAGCCGTAGATCGAAAAATACATGTTCGAGCTGAAAGTCGTGGCACCGCTCCAGACGGGAACTGCGGCGCCTCCCGCGCCGATCGATGGAGCGCCGCCGGCTGAGGCCTGGCCGATCGTCCAGAGCGAGTTGTTGGTCCCGGTGGCGAAGACCTGGATGACACCATTCGAGTCGGCTGCCACGGCCGGCGTTGCGGAGACCGCTCCGCCCAGGCTTTGCCAGTTCGACCACGCGCTTCCTCCCGCCGTCGATTGCGACGCCTGCCAGACGGTATTGTCAGTTCCCCTGCCATAGACCACCAGGCGTCCATCGGGGTTCGACACGACCGCGACATCGCCCGCCATCGAACCGCCCAGCGGACTCCAGTCCGTCCAGTCGTATCCGCCAGCCGCCGTTTGCGAGGAGGTCCACACCGAGCCGTCGGAACGCACCGAGAAGAGTTGCAGACGTCCATCGGAGTTGGTTCCGATCACCGGCGCGCTCACGGTGCCGCCGAGCAGGCAAAACCACGAGGACCAGGAATCGGCGCCGGCCGTGTTCTGTATCGTCCACCAGTCTTTGCCGTCGGAATCGCCGGCGAAGATGATCAACCGCCCGTCGGAATTGCGCGAGACGAAGGGTGGTCGATCCACCGCGCCCATGATTTCATCGCCGGCCGACCAGCTTCCGCCGGGGCTCGTCTGCCACACGTGCCACATCGAGTTCGTCGCTGTGTGTATGACGACTTCGAGACGCCCGTCGGCATTGGCAATCACTGTCGGATCATCCACGCCTTGGCCACCCAGGGAACTCCACCCGGACCAGCCCGCGCCGCCCGCGGTCAACTGCGCCGTGTGCCAGATGGCATTGTCGGTTCCGAGCGCGAATACTTCCAGACGCCCGTCTTTATTGACGCCGACGGCCGGATCAGATGTGATCGGGCCGCCGAGACTGGACCACGCGGACCACTGCGCGGTCCCCGGCGAGTTTTCGACGATATGCCCGAGAGTATTGTCGGAATTTCTGGCGAATACTTCCAGGCGGCCATCGACATTCTTTGTCGCCGCCGGCCGCCCGGTGATAGTGCCACCGAGGTTGACCCACGAAGCGGCAGCAGCATTGGCGATCAGGGCGAAAGAACACACAATAAGCGCAGTCGCAAAACGAAAACAAGACATCGCGAGGCGATCTTAGCGAGACCGCGCGGCAATGGTCAATTAGCCCGCGTGTCCGCAAACACGGCTTCCACGAGACCTGTGTGATTGCCGGAACAGCACACGGAAATCGGAAATCCGCGATGTGTATGTATTCGCCGGATTGATATAGAATCGAAGGCTATGTCAAGCGGATCCAGGGCCTTCGTGGTGTTTTCATTACTGGCCGCCTCGGCGGCTGTTATCGTCGCGCAGCAGCCGAAACGTGTCGATGAATCCGCCCTCAAAGACGCCGGCAAAACCGGTGAAGACTGGATCAGTTATAACGTCAACTGGTCCGAGCAGCGCTTCAGTCCGCTCACTCAAATCAATGCGGGCAACGTGGGCCGGCTCGGACTCGCGTGGTCGTCGGAAATTCCCGCGGCAACCGGGCGAGCGCAGACAAGACAGGAAGGCACGCCGCTGGTTTCGAACGGCGTACTCTACAGTATTGCGCCGTGGAGCGTAGTCTATGCGGTCGATGCGCACACGGGCAAAGAGATCTGGCATCAGGACCCGGACGTAAACCAGCAGATCTGGCAGTCGCGCATTTGCTGCGGCGTGGTGAATCGCGGCATCGCCCTCTATGAGGACAAGATCATCGCGCCGGTCGTGGATGGGCGTCTGCGCGCGCTCGATGCTGCCACGGGCAAGATCCTGTGGGAGACGCGCGTGTCGCCCGAGACGCAGGCCTACACGATCACGATGGCGCCCCGCGTGATCAAAGGCGGCAAGGTCATCATCGGCGTGAGCGGCGGCGAGTACGCGGTGCGCGGCTTCTTCGATGCGTACGACATTACTACCGGCAAGCTCGCGTGGCGCTTCTACACGGTGCCTGGCGATCCCTCGAAGGGATTCGAAAACGAAGCCATGGAAGCGGCCGCGAAGACGTGGAGCGGCGAATGGTGGAAGGCCGGCGGCGGCGCGCCGGTGTGGAACGGCATGGCTTACGATCCCGACGCCGATCTGGTTTATATAGGGACGGGCCAGCCGGGTCCGTGGACCGAAGTCGCGCGCGGCCCCGGTGACAACCTCTATTCCGATTGCATTCTCGCGGTGCGCGGCGCGACGGGCAAGCTGGTCTGGTATTACCAGGAGGTCCCGGGCGACGATTGGGATTACGATTCGATCGCCGACCTCATGCTGGCCGATCTCAACATGAACGGCTCGCAACGCAAAGTCATCATGCACGCGCCGAAGGATGGATTCTTTTACGTCCTCGATCGGCGCACGGGCGAGCTGCTTTCGGCGGACCCGTGGGTCACGGTGACGTGGGCATCGGGCGTTAATCTGAAAACCGGACGGCCGATCGTGAATCCCGAGGCGCGCTACGGCAAGGACGGCGTCGGCGTTAGTGTGATGCCCGGGCCGGGCGGCGGTCACGTATGGCCGCCGTGGTCGTACAGTCCGGCAACGGGGCTCGTCTACATTCCGAGCACGATCGGCGGCGCGTATAACTATGCGGCCGATCCGAATTTTAAAGTGAATCCGACGGAGATCGGGGCGACGGGGCGCGGCCAGATGAACATGGGCACTGCGTTTGGCGGCGGCGGACGCGGTGGTGGTGGACGTGGCGGCGCGGGTCGCGGCGGCGCTGCGGCAACACCGCCGGGCGTCGATCCGACTGCCGTGGCCGCTGCTGGACGCGCAGGTGCCGGACGCGGTGCCGCGGCTGCAGGTCCGCCGCCCGGAGTCGATCCGGCTGTGGCCGGCGGTGCGGGTCGTGGCGCTGGACGAGGCGGTCCGCCGACATCGACGATTCCGGCGATCGGACCGGAAGGCCGCGGCAACATCCTCGTCGCGTGGGACCCGATTGCGCGCAAGGAGAAATGGCGCGGGCTTGCTGCCGGATTCAATCAGGGCGGCACACTGGCGACAGCGGGCAACCTCGTGTTCTCGAGCGTGAACACGAAGCTGTACGCGTACAACGCCGAGACTGGCCAGCAAGTGTTGGAACTGGAGACGGGACTTTCGCAGATGGGTCCGCCGATGACTTTCCAGATTGATGGGAAGCAGTATGTGGCGGTGGCGGGTGGTCCTCCGGCGGCCGCGGGCGGGGGACGTGGAGGTGGTGGAGCGCCAGCCCCGGCGCCGGCAGCGGCGCCTGCGCAGCCATCGAGGCTGTTGGTGCTCGCCGTCGATGGAAAACCGCTGAAGTAATGGATGTCATAACTGCCCTGCCGCTTTCAGGCTGGCGGCGAAGGTGGCGAGCGGCATAAGCAGAGTCAGAGGCTTGTTGCCCAAAGGCACGGCGCCGTAAGTGGCGTACCAGCGGGCCGCGCGGTCGTTCTTTGCATCAATGATGAGCACCACGCCCCCAACCTCAGCGGCGGCCAGCAGGCAGCGCCGCGCGGCGGCGGCGAGGAGCTGGCCGCCGAGACCCTGGCCCTGCCAGCGGATGTCGATGCCAATGCGCGCAAGCCGAAACCCGGGCACATCGTGCCGGGCGAGGCCGCGACGCACCGTCTCCGGCGTGTCGGCGTGAGTAAGAGCGCCCGGAGCCAGGCTGTAGAACCCAGGAATGGTTTTGTTGTCTTTGTTGTCAATTGCGAGGAAGGTTTTCGCGGCGCCGGATTCGTGGCTTTGACGGGCGTAGCGGTGGAGGAATTCATTCATGGCGGGATCGCCACAGTCGAAAGACTTCCGATCATGCTTTTTCAGGATCGGCTCTTCGTGCCAGGCGAGGAGACTCACCCCCAGGATCACCCCCGCTTCCGCGTCGGTTTCGGCATTTTGGCAATCGCCGCCCTCAGCCTGGCAGTGGCGGCAGGCGGGTTTTCGAGCAGGTTCAGTACGAGGAGGCTGTCGCGCCCGGACAGGACTATGCGTTCGGACTCCTTGATGACAGCCCTGGCCTCGCGCAATGCGGGCTGCAGGACAAAATCTGTCAGGTCGGTGTGCCTCAAGGCCGCCGCGCGCATGAGTGTGACCTTTTGCTCCGGACGCAGCCGGAGGTTCATGCGCTTGTTGTCATCCACCGCGGTTCTGGGCATCGGAGCTTCCGGATAATGTACTCATTAAAAGCGTACACCATTAAACTTCATGCCCGATCGAGGGAGCGGATGCCACTCTACGAACTTATTCGTTGACTTACGAATCAGTTCGTATCATAATCGCTTCGGGAATGGGTAAGCCTCCGAAGCCGACCGAAGCCGAACTCTCGATTCTGCGTGTGCTGTGGCAGCGCGGGCCGAGCACCGTTCGACAGGTCCATGACGCACTCAACGACAACAAAAAGACCGGCTACACCACCGTGCTGAAGTTCATGCAGATCATGACCGGGAAAGGCCTGGTGACCCGCGACGAAACTCCCTACGCGCACGTCTACCGGGCTCGGCTGCCGAAGGAACAGGCCCAGCGCACGCTCGTGACCGATCTGCTGGACCGTGCTTTTGAAGGATCCATGAGCAAGCTGGTGCTGCAGGCGCTGTCGGCGAGGAAGGCCTCCCCGGAGGAGTTGTCGGAGATCCGGAAGATTCTGAAAAACCACGAGCGAGATACGAAATGAGGCTGGAAAAACTGCTGCTGCAGCCGGCAACGCAGGCTCTCGGGCATGCGCTGCTTCACTTCCTGTGGCAAGGGTCGCTGCTGGCATTGTTGTTGTGGGTCATCAAAACACTCGCGCCCGCATCGCCACGCGTCCGATACGCCGCGGCAAGTCTGATCATGCTGATGATGCCCCTCACGCTGGTAGTTACGGTTGCGCATGGCTTCCGGCACGAGCGGCCAGTCGTGAGCACGGCGCCAATCGATTTCTTCCACGTGGATGTGCGGGCGGAAGCCTCCCGTAAAGCCTTGCTCGCCGCCCTTCCCACGAGCCGGCCGAGTGCCGGCATCGCGGAATGGTTTCCAGGATTTGTCGTATGCCTCTGGATTGGAGGTGTTTTCCTTTTGTCCCTGCGCGCCACCGGCGGCTGGAGGCGGGCGCGGAATCTGAAGCGCCGCGGACTCTGCGCGGGCGAAAAATTAGAGGACATGATGAGCCGGCTGAAACGCAGAGTCAGCATCTCCGCGCCGGTGCGCCTTTATACGTCCGCCATCGCCCGGGTCCCCATGGTGATCGGCTGGATCCAGCCCTGTATTCTTGTGCCGGTAACCGCCATCAGCAGCTTGAGCGAATCGCAGTTGGGGGCCATTCTGGCACATGAACTGGCGCACATCCGGAGGCACGATTACCTGATAAACCTTCTGCAAACGGCGATCGAAACCGTGCTGTTCTATCATCCGGCGGTGTGGTGGGCCGGCACGCAAATGCGGATCGAACGGGAGCACTGCTGCGACGATATCGCGGTCGCCGTGAGCGGAAACGCGATCGAATATGCGGGGGCGTTAGTCGAGTTGGAAGAAATCCGCGCCCGGATTCCTGAGCCAGCGATCGCGGCGACGGGAGGCGAACTGCTGGGGCGGATTCGCCGCCTGCTCGGCCAGAAGCCGTCCGAGGATCCCGCTTCACGGTTCCTCGGGAGCATCGCGGCCGGCGCGTTGCTGCTTTTTCTCATTGCAGGGCCGGCTGTGATAGCGCAGCAGCCCGCGTTTGACGTGGCCTCCATCAAGCGCAACCTGAGCGGCGGACCGGAGCGATTTAAGATGTTTCCTGCCTTCAGCGTGGAAAATGCAACGCTGAAAGACCTCATTCTGATGGCTTATGAGATCCAGGATTTCAGGATTTCGGGAGGTCCGGGCTGGATCGCTTCCGACCGCTACGACATCGAGGCGAAGGCGGAGGGCACCCCGGCCTTCAACCAGGAGGTGCGGCTTCTGCAGGAACGGAGGCTGCAAATGCTGCTCCAAAGCAGGTTCAGGCTGGTGCTCCACCGCGAGACCAAAGAACTTCCGATCTATGTGCTGTCTGTTGCAAAGGGCGGCCTCAAATTGTACCCTCTGAAGGAAGGCGATTGCATTGCCCGCGATCCTTCGAAACTCGGAGCGCCCCTTGCGCCAGGTAAAACACCGATGGACTACTGCGGCTATGGGGGGTTCGCAAGAGGGTTATATGAAAATTCAACGGCGAGTATAGGAGACGTGGCCGGCGCCTTATCCACCTTGCTCGGCCGCAAAGTCGTCGACAAGACCGGAGTCACAGGAAGGTATCGGATCCACTTGACGTTTGCCCCGGATGACAGCATGCCTCGCTTTCCGGATTCCCAGGGTGGTCCCGGAACGCCCGCGCCCCCGGCCGATGCCGGGCCGAACATCTTTACGGCTGTACAGGAACAACTCGGACTGAAACTCGAATCTGGCAAAGGTCCCATAGAGGTTCTTGTAATAGATCACGCGGAGAAGCCCTCCGACAATTGATGGACGCCGCATTATTCGTCAGGTGTGCGGCTTCACTGGCGCGCATGCGCTCCAGGGTATTCGACGCCGCACCCTCAGGAATCCAGACGGACTTTGCCTTACGTTCTTGCGGATCACAGCTCGTGCCCCCCCGGGAATCGATCAAAGGTCGGCAACGGTCCCAGCCTCTTTACAATGCTTTTGGGACACTTGAAATCCACACTTCCTGAGTGGTGTTGAACTGCGGATCGAGGTGCACGTTAACCCGGCCCGCTTCACTGAACTCTGACAGCTATATTATGGGGAGGCTGGATGTTGGGTGGACGTCGCATGGGACCGTCGAAAGGCCGCCGGAAACCGAACTGCGGGCCGAATATAAACGTTCGGACTTCGGAGTTCTGGTCCGCGGGAAATACACCGAACAGCTCAGAACGAATTCAAATGTTGTCGTCCTTGATCCGGAAGTTGCCGAGCTCTTTCCCAACGCCACGGCCGTAAACGCCGCGTTGGGGTCCCTTGCGGACATCGCGCAGCGAGCCGGCTCGTCGCGGCGGCGGTCACATTAACTGGGATCGGCGCCTCAACGTCCCACGCCCGGACATATCCCCTATGAATAGAGGGCGATTCTATTCCTGCTCCAGTATGCAAATATCCCGCAAATTCCGATACTTCTCCGCATAATCCAGCCCATAGCCAACCACGAACTCATCGGGAATCTGAAACCCGACATACGCCACATCCACCGGACGCAATCGCCGCTCCGGCTTGTCGAGCAATGCCGCCACGCGCACTGACTTCGGCTTCCGCTGCCGCAGCAGGCCGGTCAGGTAATGCAGCGTCACGCCGCTGTCTATGATGTCCTCGACGATTAACACCTCAGCGCCTTCGAGCGAGATATCCAAATCCTTCGTGATCTTCACTTCGCCCGAGCTCGTCTTGCCGCGTCCGTAACTCGAAATCCCCATGAAGTCGATGAACGTGTCCCGTTTGATCGCTCGCGAAAGATCCGCCAGAAAATAACACGCGCCTTTCAGGATGCAAATCAGGAAGAGCGTCCCCTCGGGATAGTCGGCGTCGATCTGCGCCCCCAATTCCAAAATGCGCTTCTGGATTTGTTCGTCCGAAAGAAGTGGCCGAAGAGGCATGTTGGACCATTCTACGCGCCTTACATCCGCGAGCTACATTTGTACATGGGGATCCTGTCGTGATTTCGGACAATCCAGTCCAGAGCCGGGCTTCGGTCTCGCGTTCGCTGGCCGACGTGCACGACTCCGTCCCCACCGACCACCTCTCGCTCTGGCGGCGTATGTTCGCGTTCGCCGGGCCCGCCTACATCGTCAGCGTCGGATACATGGACCCTGGCAACTGGGCGACGGATCTCCTTGGCGGCTCCGGCTTTGGCTACCAGCTTCTGTGGGTGCTGGTGATGTCCAACGCGATGGCGATTCTGCTTCAGACACTAGGCGCGCGCCTCGGAATCGTTACGGGCCGCGATCTTGCGCAGGCCTGCCGCGAAAGTTATCCGCGAAGCGTTAACCTGGCGCTGTGGTTTCTGTGCGAGATAGCGATCGTGGCCTGCGATCTGGCGGAGGTCCTCGGCGCGGCCATCGCGCTCAATCTGCTCTTCCATATCCCGATGCTGGCGGCGGTGGCGCTTACCGCGCTCGATACGCTGCTCGTGCTCTGGCTGCAAAAGCTGGGCATTCGCTACTTCGAAGCGTTCATTCTCGGCCTGATCGGCATCATCGCGCTTTGCTTCGTCACCGAGCTCTTTCTCGCGAAGCCGGACGCGGCCGGACTCGCGAGCGGACTCGTGCCGTGGCTCAACAGCCGCAGCCTCGTCGTCGCCATCGGCATGCTGGGCGCGACCGTGATGCCGCACAATCTCTATCTGCATTCCGCGCTCGTGCAGACGCGCCACATCGGCCACACGGTCGAGGAGAAACGCATCGCGTGCAAGTGGAACCTGGTGGATTGCACGATCGCGCTCAACGTCGCGATGCTGGTGAATTGCGCGATTCTCATACTCGCGGCAGCAGTGTTTTATCGCGCGCACACGGAAGTCACCGAGATCCAGCAGGCTTTTCTGCTGCTCGTGCCACTGATGGGCACCGCGGTGGCGGCGAAGCTGTTCGCCGTCGCGCTGCTCGCTTCCGGGCAATCGTCGACGCTGACCGGCACGCTCGCCGGGCAGATCATCATGGAGGGCTTCCTCAATATTCGCGTGCGCCCGTGGCTGCGGCGGCTCGTGACGCGCTCTCTCGCCATCGTACCCGCGGTGGCCGTAATCTGGGTCGCGGGAAACAGCGGAACATTGAAACTGCTGCTGCTCAGCCAGGTGGTGCTCAGCCTGCAACTGCCGTTCGCGATCCTGCCGCTGATTCACTTCACGAGCGATCCGCGCCGCATGGGGCCGTTCGCCAGCGGCTGGAAATTGCGTATGGGCGGCTGGGCGTGCGCGATCGTCGTCATCGTGCTGAACGCCTGGCTGGCGCAGCAGCAGGTTTCGGCGTGGGCGAGCGAGGCGCCGCGGCACGCGACATTGATCTGGTCCTCGGCGGCGATCGTTGGAGGCGGCCTCATCGGGCTGCTGCTTTGGATCGCCGCCCAGCCGTACCGCGTTCCGCGCACCGCCCCCGCGACGCTGGGTCTTGAGAAGCGTTCGGCCGACCTGATCTCCGCGCCGGCGTATCGCCGGATTCTCGTGCCGCTCGACCACTCGCCGCTCGACCGGATAGCCCTGGGCCACGCGGCCGCTCTCGCCTCGAAGACGAATGGACGTCTTTACCTGCTGCACGTCGAGGAGGGCGTCACCAGCCAGCTCTACGGATCGGAATCATCGACGGCCGAAGTCGAAGCCGGACGCGCCTATCTTGACAGCCTGGTGGAGTCGCTCGGTGAGATGAAGATTGAAGTGGAGCGGGCGGTTCGGCACGGCTCGAATCCGCGCCGGGAGATTGTACGGTATGCGCGCGAAGTCAAACCGGATCTGCTGGTGATGGGCGCGCACGGCCACGGCGGCATCAAGGATTTGATCTTCGGGAATACGATCAATCCGGTGCGGCACAAATTGAATATTCCGATTTTGGTGGTCCGGGATTAGAGCGGCCCGGCCAAAATGAGGTCTTCGACCTGCCCGCAAGGGATACTATTTTCAAGGAGTATTCACACAGATTTTCGCCGAATCGGAGCTGGCACTGGCCGACAAGCCGATCGTGAGATTTGTCTGATTCTGATTTTGTTGGCAACTACTCGTATTGGCCGGTGGTTGCGGCACAATAAAATTCACCTGATAGAGCCCAACCGCTGTCGGCGTCATCCCGGCAAAGCTGATGGGCGATTGAAGAACGGGGCTGCTGGACGGCAAAAGGGCTGTGCCGCCGTTATAGGCAAACTGCATGGAAAAAGGTCCATTAGCGGTGGGGGCCGGTGATGGCGTAGCAGTCCCGGATGGGACCACCGGACTTGTTGCCCCCAAACCAACTGCATACATGACCAACGTCTCCCCGGCGGTGGCGGGTTGGGACGCCGAAACGGCGCTGCCGTTTGCATGCGTGATCAGATCCTGACAGGAATTGGGTGTGGAATTGGAAATAATCGTGTCGCACGTCGTCAAAATATGAATATTCTGCGGCAGCGCAGCCGCGACGAAGGATGCCCCTTGATTGCCATTCTCGAGAATGGAGATCGTTGTGCTGACACCACATGTCGGGCACGCTTGCCCGGTATTGACGGCAAGGTCCGATGGCATTTGCGCACTGATCGCGGTAAGGATGCAGGATTCGGAGGGCGGTGGCTCGGTTCCGCAGAGATTCGTTTGCTGGACGCTGAGAAGAGGCGCCTGCTCGATTGCCGTGCGTGAACCGGTCTGTGAAACGGAAACCGAAAATCCAGCGAGACTGGTGGGCAAAGGGATCGTGGACGCCCATTGAGTCCGGCTCCCGGATAATACGATGCTGCTCCCTGTGAAGAATAATGTCGCTAGCTGCCCAGGGGCGATCGAGATTGCCGGATTCAAATATCCGGCGCCGGCGATGGTGATATTGTTTTGAGCCATTGCCCCCGTTGTTCCAATGAGAGCAAGCATAAAAGCAGCATGGCAAAAATACTTCATTTTCCTGATCTCCTCCCTGGTCTCTCCTGATCCTCGAACGAGATGCCACGGACGAATACGCTCAAATGACGATACGGCGAGCCTGTGCGTTTCATCCGGGCCGCGGAGATACCGGGAGATCGCCGGCGTTACCCCCGGTTGTCCGGTACTTTCTTATCCAGCCAGTCGCGCATCACCGCGAACACTTCATGATTGTTCTTTTCCATCAGCATCAGGTTGCC
>DASZLP010000125.1:0-1818 GCA_035552355.1 Bryobacteraceae bacterium
GGCGGCGCGATGACCGCGCGGGAAAGGAATGATTGAATTGTCGCCACCAGCTTTTCCGGATGAAGCGGCTTGCTGAGGTAATCGTCCATGCCCGCTTCGAGGCAGCGCTCGCGATCGCCCTTCACGGCATTGGCGGTTAGCGCCACAATGGGCAGGCGGCCCGTGCGGCCGGGAAGCGCGTTGTTGGACTCGTGCTGCCGGATGATGCGCGTCGCCTCGAAGCCGTCCATCTCCGGCATCTGGCAGTCCATCAGCACCACGTCGTAAGGCACTCGCAGGATCGCTTCCACGGCTTTGCGTCCATCGGTTGCCATGTCGCAGACATAGCCGGCCTCAGACAACAGCTCGGCGGCGACCATCTGATTCACTTCGTTGTCCTCGACGAGCAGGACCCGCGCCCCTGTCACCTCTGGCCGCTGCGCGGTCGTCGTTGTCGAAGGGTGTTGCGGCGCCGCCGGGTTGCCCCGGCGCGCGATGGTCTCCATGATGGCGGTGAACCAGAAGGTCGAGCCGCCGCCCGGCGTGCTCTCCACGCCGATCTGCCCGCCCATCAACTCCGCAAGCTGCTTGCAGATCGCCAGCCCAAGACCGGTGCCGCCGTATTTGCGCGTGGTGGAGGCATCCACTTGCGAGAAGCTCTTGAACAGCCGGTCCACCCGGTCCGGCGGAATTCCGATCCCGCTGTCGGTCACGGCGAAACGCACCGTCGCCCGGTCGGCGGCGACGCCGTCCAGCGTGACGCGCACCACGATCTCGCCCTCTTCGGTGAACTTGATGGCATTGTTGATCAGGTTCACCAGGATCTGCCGCAGGCGATCGGGGTCACCCTTGGCCGGATAGCGCACGGCGGGATCGATGTGGCAGGCGAGCAGCAGCCCCTTCTTGTCCGCCCGCTGTGCAAACATCTCCACCACTTCCTCGACCGCGACGGCCAGATCGAATTCGACCTGCACCAACTCCAGCTTGCCCGCCTCAATCTTGGAAAAATCGAGCACGGCGTTGATGAGCGTCAGGAGCGAATCGGCCGAGTTCTTCACCGTGTTGGCAAACTTCCGCTGGCGATCGTTGAGCTGGGTGCCCAGGAGCAGCTCATTCATTCCGATCACGCCGTTCATCGGCGTGCGGATCTCGTGGCTCATCGTCGCCAGGAATTCGCTCTTGGCCCGATTGGCCGCCTCGGCGGCTTCCTTGGCCGAGTGCAGCTCGGCGGCGCGATGCGCGATCTCGCGCATCTCCTTCTGCCCGCGCACACATGACGCGATCAGGAAGACGTCCTCGAAGATCACCCAGGCAGCGTGCTCGAGCCAACGCCATTCGCTCGCGGCGATCACGCCGTAAACGGATTGGGGGAAATAGATTCCGCGGAGGAAATGGTCGGCGGCGACAACGACCGTAGCGGGAACCAATACGTCCCATTCCCGGTAGAAGGCCAGGAATGCCAGCGACCCGAAGACGTGAAAGTGCGTTTCGATTCGGCCACCGGTCAGATGAATCAGCAGCGCCGACCAGAGCATCTGCGCCACCGAGATCACGTATCGCGTGACGCGATGGCCCGGCATGGCCAGGGCCAGGAAGATCGGCAAGGCGCTGATGGCGCCGCCGAGGCAGACCGCGGCCCAGACGTGCGGGTGCACGTGGCTTGTAGCGCCTGACCAGGCGCGGGGCGAAATGAAAACTGCCGCGATGATCCCAAAGACCCACTGGACCGCCATGAGGATGGCAAAGACGCGATCGGTGCGGCGGTAAATGCTTTGCCGGTGGGCGGTGTAAAGTTCAGCGGCGCGCTCTTCCGTTGACGGAGACGCGGGCGCTGCCGGA
>DASZLP010000126.1:0-5327 GCA_035552355.1 Bryobacteraceae bacterium
CGACGCGCCGGAACGCCTGCTCGCGCGCCTGTTCGTCCGCGATGCACCACGCCGCATACCAGCCGTCTACCGCCTCCGCGACATTGGCGAAGACTTCGTTTGCGACCGCATTCGCGAACAGCGAGAGCTGGAACCTCCAGCCCTGCACGTGCTCGTCGCGCGCGGCGGCCTCAGGAAACTCATGCTCGAGGCGCAGTCGCGTACCCTCGACATCGAGCTCGAGCCGGATCGTGACGCGCGAGGCGCCGGGAGGTATCGGCTTCCCGCTGGCGAATCCATATGTGAAGACGATGCGCGAAGGCGCGGATATTTCGACGACCTCGCCCAGGCTCTCGACCGCGCCGCCCTGATGCCGGATGTAGACCTTGCCGCCAGGCGTCGGGTCGATTGTCGAACCGGCGCCCCACCAGCTTGCCCAGCGCGCGCTGTCGGTGAAAAACCGGAACACGGCTTCGGGGCTGGCTTTGATCACAACCGTTCGTTCGAGATGAAAAGGAAGTTCCGGCATGCGCCTCCTCAGTGCTTGTGTTTTTTCCGTTGCGGCCCGCGCCGTGTCTCTTCAAGCTCGGCGGCCAGTTTCAGTTTCCAGAGCGCGTCGTCCCACATGCGCTCGAGAATCGCGGCCATCGGACCGAGCGCCGCGCGCCGCGCCTTGTAATAACGATTCCGCTGCTCGGCCCGCGCCTCGATCACGCCGGCTCTAAGCAAAGCTTTCAACTGCAGCGACACCGCGCCGAACGTCACGTCGGGCATCGCCTGATGAATCGCCCCCGCGGTGAGCTCCTTTTTCCAGACCAGCCGCAGGATTTCGCGCCGCCGCGGGGACGCGATGGCATCCAGAACGGCGGGCTCCATGCCGATACTTTAGTTTAAACTAAACTATCTGTCAAGCGATTTTGCCGATCCCGTGGCGCTTCTGAAGTGATATTCCGCGGAGAAGTCCGATACGTGATATGCTCGCCTCCGCGGGTTGGGATTATCCAAAGGAGGATCGCACGTGCGCCACCGACTGAAATGGGGTTCGATCATCCTCGCGATGACCGCCGGTGCGCTCCTCGCTCACCATTCGCCCTCCGCCGAATTCGACATGACGAAGCGGCTGACGATCGCCGGCACGCTCACGAAAGTGGACTGGATCAACCCGCACATCGTGGTCAGCATAGACGCCAAAAGCGATCGCGGCAAGATTGAGAACTGGAGATTCGAAAGTAATCCGCCATCATGGTTCCGCCGCGTGGGCGTGAGCCGCTCGGAAATTGCGCGCGGCATCGGGCAGCCGGTGACCGTCGAGGCGGTGCGCGCGAAGGACGGCTCGCTTTACGGCTACATGCAAAAGCTCACGCTCGCCGACGGGACATCCTGGGAACTCGTTAACGCAACGGAGAAATGATCATGCGATACGGCCTCCTGTTCGTCTTTCTAACCGCGCTGATGCTGGCCCAGGCGCCGAAAACGATCCATCCGGACCTCAGCGGCATATGGTCGTATGGAATCGATCTGCCGCCCGCCGCTATCAAAAAGCAGATCAACGGCAAGGTCACGATCGAGGGCGTGAAGCACGACGCCGTGGCAACCATCAGGCCCGTCGCCGGCGCGTCACCGTTCACCGCCACGCCGTCCTATAAGCCGGAACTGCGCGCCAAAGCGAAAGATCTGCTGGACCACGAGAGCAAGACCGATCAGGTCTTCTACTGCGGAAAGCCCGGCATCCCGCGCATCGGGCCGCCGCGCAAGATCGTCCAGACTCCGAATGAAATGATCTTCCTCTACGAAGACATTTCGGGCGATCCTTACCGCATCATTCCGACCGACGGACGGTCCCATCGCGCCAATGCCGATCCCACTTATTACGGAGATTCGGTGGCCCACTGGGAAGGCAACGTGCTGGTCGTCGACGCGCGCAATTTCGTCGAAGACACGTGGTTCGGCGAGGATGGATACTTCCACAGCGACGCCATGCGGGTCACGGAGCGTTTCTGGAAAGACGGCGCGAATCTGATTTACCAGGTGACGGTGGACGATCCGAAGGTGCTCACCGCGCCGTGGACGATGGCGCCGCGCGTCGTCAAACCGTCCGCTGAACCGCTCGAAGAATCGCCGCGCTGCGTAGAGGCCGACTCAAAACGGCTGACGAACAACGACCACCACGGCCAGCGCTGAGAGCCACTTCACTCGACCACTTCACTCAACTACTTCACTCAACCAGCCCCGATAACCTGTAAAATGTCGGGGGAACCTGGCGATGCCCCCCGCAGCCGAACAATACGCGTTTGGACCTTTTCTCGTCGACACCGCCAGCAGCCAGGTGCTTCGTGACGGCGCCATCCTGAAGCTTCGCCCGCAGGCGTTTCAGGCCCTCCGCACGCTCGTCCAGAACACCGGCCAGTGGGTCTCCTGCGAGCGGCTCATTGCCGAGGCCTGGGACGGCCACCACATTTCCAGACACACTGTCTCCGTCACCGTAGGCGAATTGAAAAACGCTCTCCGGGAGTATGGCGACTGGATCACCTGCCGTCCGAAGATAGGTTACCGGCTCGAAGCGCCGCGCTCGGATGAGCTCATCAAGACCGGCTGGCACTTCCTCAACCGGCGCACGCGCGAAGGGTTCGAGAAGGCGCGCGAGTGCTTCGAGCAGGCCGCGCGGGAGAACGAATCGGACCCACGCGCTTATGAAGGCCTGGCGGTGGCCTGGCTGATCACCGGTACGTATGGGATTCGCGCGCCGCGGGAGATCTATCCGAAATATCTCGCCGCGTATGAACGCGCGGTCGCGCTGGGCGGAGTCACACCGGAGATCCGCGCCATGCATGGGCACGCGCTGCACATCTGCGAGCGCAGGCTTCCAGAAGCAGAAGCGGCGTTTCTCGAATCGCTGCGGGAGAAGCCGAAGTCCGCCAACACGTTTATCCGCCTCGCCATCGTGTATGTCACGATGAATCGCCTCGACGACGCGCTCGAAGTCGTCGAACGGGCGCACAGCGTGGATCCGCTCTGGCCGATGTGGCCCGCGACGGAGGTCATCATTCGCTTTTGCCGCCGGGAATTCGACGAGGCCGCCCGCTGTGTCGCGAAGGCACTGGAGCTGCATCCTTACCTGCTGCTGGGCCGCGCGTTCTGCGCGCAGGCGCTCGAATACGCCGGGCGGACGGACGAAGCTCTCGCGCAATACGGCTTTGCGCGAGTTGTGTATCCGGACATCCCTTGGCTCGCCGCTCTTGAAGCCGCTTGTCTGGCACGTAACGGACATGTGCCCGATGCGGCGCGCATTCTCGAAGAGCTCGAGCACCGACGGGAGAGCGAGTATGTCGATGCTTATTACATGGCGCTGCTGTTTGAGGCGCTGGGCCGACGCGAGGAGGCTTTCGGCGAACTCGAGCGCGCCGTCGAAGAGAATTCAGCGGCGCTCTATATTCTCGATGTCGATCCGCAGATGGACTCCCTCCGCGCAGAACCCCGTTTCAGTGAACTCAGAAACAAATTGCACCGAGCCGTGGCCATCGCCTGAGCGTCGGCGCTACAAACTACAGCCCGGGTGGCCGCAATTACAGGAAATCTCGGTGGTGTCCTTCGCGTCTTCGCAGGATGTGCTGCAGTACTCGTCGTCCTTCGAGACCTGACACACACATGCCGGGTGAGCGCACTTCCTGGTTTGTTCGGGCATAAGAGCCTCCGCCGGCAATCAAGCAAGCGACGGGCCAATTCCGGTTCGCTTGGCTATTTGCGCGCAATCATAACGCGCGACGGATAGAAACCCTGCTGCACTTTGCGGTCGTGCTCGACCTCAAAGTCATAGACGCCGATCGCTTCCGGGATCGCGCCTTCAACCTGGCGGCCCCAGAAGGCGGGGGCGAGTCCGCCGGCGATTTTGTAGAGGAGATTGAAGGCGGGAACGTTCTGGCCGATCAGGACCAGCGCGAGCTTTCCACCCGGACGCAGCACGCGGTGGATCTCGCCCAGGGCCTGCTGGATTTCGTCCGCGCCCAGGAGTTCCAGCAGATAGCAGCAGACCACGGTGTCGAAAGACGCATCGCGGAAGGGCATGTTGCAGGCGTCCACCGCCTGGCAGTGCGCCTCCCCATGGGCGGCCCCGCGCGGCAACCGGCGGCGGGCGAGGCGCTGCGTGCGCGCGGCCATGTTGGGGGAGAGATCGAATCCGCAGGTGAGTCCGCGCGGGTTGATGCGCACGAGGCGGCCGAACATCTCGCCCGAGCCGGTCGCGACTTCGAGCACGCGCATGCCGTCGCGAATGCCTGCGAGCGACAGAGCGACTTTGTGCGCCTTCTCGTGAAAGAAGAAAGTCGACAAAGGATAGACACCGGCCAGCAGGTCGTAGATGCGCCGGGTCGGTCCCGGTGAGCCGTGGAAGCGGTTGAGCTCGGGGCGGGGCGCGTTTGTTTTGCCGCTCGCCTGATTGGGTTCGGCGAGCAGGGTTCCGGATTGTTCGGGCGTCATCGCGTAACCGCCGTCTTTGCGGGCGCCGCGGCGCCGGGCTGGGTGACGCCCGGGGTTGCCCCGGGCAATTCGATCTCGATTCGCGTGCCGCGCCCGGGCTGGCTGTCGATCAACATTCGATAGTCCTGGTTGTAGAGTACTTTCAGCCGTTCCTTCACATTGCTCACGCCGATACCCTTATTAAGGATGCCGGCGAGCTCGGCGTCCGAAATGCCGACGCCGTCGTCTTCCACCTCGATCGACAACCGGCCGTTGTTGAGAGTGGTGCGGATCGTGACCGTGCCGCCATCCACCTGGCCGGAGATGCCGTGTTTGATTGAGTTCTCGATGAGCGGCTGCAACAACATGCTCGGGACAAGCATATCCAATGTGCCGGCATCGATGTGTTTCACGACGCGCAATTTGTCGCCGAATCGTACGAGCTCGATCGAAAGATAATCCTCGATAAAGGCAAGTTCGTCGCGCAACGGGGCGAAATGATCCTGATTGCGCAGGCGCCCGCGCATAATACGCGAGAGGCGCATCACCATGGTGCGGGCCTGCTCGGGACTGGTGCGGATCAGGGTCGAGATGGAATTGAGCGTATTGAAGAGGAAGTGCGGGTTGATCTGGCTGGTAAGAGCTTCGAGGCGCGCCTGAATGAGCAGACGCTCCTGCTCTTCGAGGCGCGCTTCGTTGCGCGTGTTGTTCCAGACCTTGAGCGGGATTGTGACGCAGAAGTAGGTGGATGCGCAGACCGCGACCAGCACACCCGGAGGATCGTTCAGGCGGGCAAACGTGAAAAGCTTCCTGCTCCCGAAGACTGTCCCGAGAACCTGGCGAAGAAGTTCCGTAACGACCGTTGCCATGGTGAAGAAAAGATAGTAGAGCCAGGC
>DASZLP010000127.1:0-22122 GCA_035552355.1 Bryobacteraceae bacterium
TTCCCGAGGCCTGCCGCCTATCAGTTAGATGGCGAGGGCCTCATGGTGCGCTGCCATCTTCTCGGACCGCTGGGCGTCACTCCGATACTTGCCTGCGAAGTACAGGCAATGATCGATAGTGGAGGAGCGGAACTTCGCTGATGAGTAGATTGGAAACCGCGCGTACCAGGCAGCCTGATCAGCGTGCTCGTTCGACTCCGCGAGTTGACGCTCCGCCAACTGACGATATTCAGCCGCGAGCGCCTTATGCTGGTCCGGCGTCTCAGCCGTGACTTCGAGCGCCTTCGTCTCTTGGGCGAGCTGCCTCAGGGTTGGCCCGTTTGAGCTGGCCTGTGCGGCCATCAGGCCATTGGCTCCCACTGCGAGCGCGGCAATAACAAGGGTGTTTCGTAAGAATATTTTCATGACTTTTTCCTTTTTCGAACTCAAAATCGCAACAGGTACCCGGCAGCGGTCATAGTTCAACCCTGCCGGAAACGCAGATTCATGAGGGGAAAGAAGGAGAGTCTAGATCAGAAGGGAGTGGGTTCGGAGGTACAGCGAATCGCTGAGTCCCGGTGGTGTACCTTCGTATCGCCGAATTAGTTCGGCACTGTTGCATACGATGCAAACGGTTCTCGTGTCCACAACTTCCAAAGGAAGGACCTGTGGGATCGGCACGTGGCCGGCATGGGACGCCAAGTATGGCGAACTGGCCTGGCACACGGTTTGTGGGCACGGAACGGATTGCCTGCTTTGGTCCGGACAGGGCATCCCGTCCTGGCTCATTGAACACATCCAAAGCGGGCACGCGAACGCGCTCGTCGCCAGAATTGCAGCGAAGGCAATGGTCAGCAGCGCTCTGATTCCCAGCTTCATCCGCTCTCTTGGACGTCCCGTGGAGGATTTGGTCGCAACATTCTTTCTCATGACCTTCAAACCCAATATCCCCGTGGGGCTGAGAATGTTCCCTCGGCGATGCCCGACTCCGAAAGAATCCTGATGCAGGTCTTGACCTCCAGTTAGCGTCATCCGAATCGGACGTGGTGTGTCTCGGAGCGCATAAAGAGCTCGGCGGTCCCAGCCGCAGCGGTGTGGCGTATACGAAATCGATTGGAGTAGTGGTCGATCTTACTGTCCATTTTCGATGCGCGCACCGACCAAGAATACGTCTAAGCAATTGAAGCTAATAGAGCATGATTTGTATGAGGTAGAATCTGGGATTCTCATGCTGTCGATTTTGGCTTGGCGCGCAAACGACTGTCCTTGCTATATTTAAAGGTGTCAACTGAGCGGGAGTAATTCAGTGGTAGAATGCCAGCTTCCCAAGCTGGACGTCGCGGGTTCGAACCCCGTCTCCCGCTCCAAAAATCCATTATTTCCGAAGATCCACATTAACGGTTTGCTCCAATTTGCTCAGGCGTTACGAGTCTGAACCGACGGGAGTACAGGCTTCGCGGCATGATCTGAGGCGGGGGCCGGAACATAATCTCAGTGGGAACATGAATCGAAATGACATGGACATGGACACGTCCTGTTGGCGGACGGGATAGCGCTGGAGCAGACCCACGGCCGGAGCCCCCCGCGTCAGGGACTCGGAAAAGATTGATTTCAGTCCAGTTTCCGGGGGCAGCATACCTTCACACTGGCGACAAGAATAGCTCTTGATTTTCTCGACATCTTCCGCAATCGGCTTCACTTCAGTTCCGCATCCCGCGCCAACGATTTTAAGAACCGTCCGAGCCAGAGCGTAAGCGCAGCCAGACCGTATACTCAAATTTCCGTGTTCCACGATCTCGAAAAGACCATCCACGCGGCTTTCCGCGATTGCCTGCGCGCCCGTTTCGGCATGGATACGCCGTTCGCGCTCGAACAGCCACGCCAGCCGTCGTTCGGTGAAATCGCCGTCCCGATCGCATTCCAGCTCGCGAAAAGTCTGAAGCAGCCGCCGAAGAAGATTGCCGCCGATCTGGTCGAGGCTGCCGGCGCGATTCCCGGCGTCTCCGCGATGGAAGTCGCGGGCAACGGCTACATTAATATCCGTTTCGATCGCGGCGCCTATGGCTCCGCGCTCCTTCGCGGCGGAGACGAGGCTGCAACTGCTTCAGGCGGCAAGATCATAGTCGAGCACACGAACATCAATCCCAACAAGGCCGCTCACATCGGGCATCTGCGCAACGCCGTTCTCGGAGACACGTTCATCCGCATGCTGCGCGCCCGCGGACATCGCGTGGAAGTGCAGAATTACATCGACAACACGGGCGTGCAGGTGGCCGACGTCGTCGCGGGATTCCATTTCCTCGAGAAAAAAACTCCGGCCGGCGTCGCGGCGCTGCTCGAGAGCGAAGAAAGGTTCGACTATATCTGCTGGGATCTCTACGCGCGTACCTCGCAGCATTACAAAGATCATCCCGAAGCTCTCGCGTGGCGGGCCGAAACTCTTCACGCGATCGAAGGGGGCACGGGCGAGTTGGCCGAGCTCGCGCATCTGGTGGCGGACGCGATCGTCAACGCCCACCTCGCCACCATGCTGCGGCTGAACATTCAATACGACGTGCTGCCGCGCGAAAGCGAGATCCTCCACCTGAAGTTCTGGGCCGCGGCATTCGAACTGCTGAAAGAACGCAAGGCCATCTACTTCGAAACCGAAGGAAAGAACACCGGCTGCTGGGTGATGCCGTCGTCCGCCTTTCGCGGTGAAGGCGACGCCAACGAAGACAGCAAAGTCATCGTGCGCTCGAACGGCACCGTCACTTACGTCGGCAAGGACATTGCTTACCAGCTCTGGAAATTCGGCCTGCTCGGCAAAGACTTCCACTACCGCCCGCTCACGAGTTACACCGATGGCCACGAAGTCTGGGTCTCCACCGATGAACCACAGCCGCAGCCCTCGCCGGTATTCGGAAAGGGTCACATCGTTTATAACGTGATCGACGTGCGGCAGTCATACCTGCAGGATGTGGTGGTCGCCGGGCTGAGGGCGCTCGGATACGAGGAACAGGCGGAGAACTCTGTCCACTTCTCATATGAAATGGTCGCCCTCTCGCCCCGCTGCTGCGCCGAGCTTGGCATCGAACTGTCGCCCGAGGACGCGAAGAAGCCTTACGTCGAAGTCTCCGGCCGCAAGGGACTCGGCGTCAAAGCCGACGACCTGATGGACAAACTCGTGGACGCGGCGCTGGTCGAAGTCTCTTCCCGCCATGGTGAAGACAACCCGGCCGCGCAACGAGCCGTCGCCACCGAAATCGCGATGGGCGCCCTCCGTTACTTCCTGCTGAAGTTCACGCGCAATACGGTGATCGCGTTCGATTTTCAGGAAGCGCTGAGCTTCGAAGGCGAGACCGGACCTTATGTTCAATACGCCGCTGTGCGCGCCCGCAATATTTTCCGAAAGCTGGAAGAGCGCGGAGAGCGAGTCCCCGTGTTCGCGGCCGAGCTCACCGGAGAGGCCATGGCCCGTCAGCTTGCGTCGGAGGAAGGCTGGCAAATCCTGCTCGCCGCGTCGAAGGCGGATTCCATGATCGAGCGCGCCGTCGCAGCGGGCGAACCGGCCCACGTCGCGCGATATGCCTTCCAGCTCGCGCAGGCGTTCAACAACTTCTATCATCAGTACCCGGTGCTCGCCGAGCCGGATCCCGAGCGCAAACTGTTCCTGCTTTGGATGACGGATTTCTTCCGCCTGCAGTTGGAACGGACGCTGGCAGTGCTGGGGATCGCGGTGCCGGCCTACATGTAATGAGCACGGCGTTTGATGAGTGCGGCGGACCGTTTAATTACTTCAACTACTTCACCGAAATCGAGGAGCACTTCCAGCGCGCCCGCGGCACCAGTCTGTTCCTGCTCTCCCCGCTCGACTGGGCCCTGATCGAGACATGGAAGAATTCCGGAGTGCCGCTCGAAGCCGTGCTGCGCGGCATCGATCTGGCGTTCGAGAAGTGGCGCGCGAAGAGATCGCGTATCCAGATGGTGAACTCGATCGCGTATTGCACCCAGGCCGTTATGGGCGAGGCGCAGCGCATGGCGGACGGAACGGCGTCGCGTCAGCCGAAGCCGCAATCGCCGCCGTTCCCCGAAGCCGATCTGCGGCGGTATCTGGGAGCGAATGCCGCGGCCATTCGTCAGACCGGGCTGGCAGAACTCTCATCTTTAGCTGACTCTCTCGACCAGATCGTCGCCGACCTGGCCGCGCAGTCGGCCGACCTCGAGAAGCTCGAACAGCACCTCACCGTTCTCGAGCAAAAACTCATCGCGATCGCTCGTGCGAGACAAACGGAAGAAGAAGCGCTCCGCGTCCGCCGGGACCTCGAAACATATCTCAAGCCCTGGCGCAGCAAAATGACGGCGCCCCAGATCGCGATGCTTGAAGTTCAGTTCCTCGACCGCGCCACTCTCGAAGCATGCGGCCTGCCGAGACTCAGCCTGTTCTATCTGCGCTGATGCTTATCAATTCTTTTGTGATGTAAATCACTTCAATTATCAATGAAAGTGATTTTGTTTATCATCGCGAGGGCGCGATGGTTTGCTTCGCTGCGCATACAATCGGGCTCAGTCGTTGAATTTGGGGCGCGGGAGATGTTTTTAGAGCGCGCACAACGGACTTCGTCTGTGCGCTCGTTTTCCGCGATTTTGTTTCCGGCAGTTCGCTTCACATCCTGAAAGGAGCACCCGGACGTGCACAGAACCTCTCGTCTATTCATCCGAACTTTCGCGCTGGCCACCATCGGACTTTTCGCATTTCTGCATCCGCGGCAATTGCCCGGGCAGGCCGCGACCGCCACTATCACCGGAACCGTAACGGACAGTACCGGCGCCGCGCTTCCCGATGCGGCTATCTCCGCGAAGAACACCGGCACCGGCGTCATCCGCAATACGACAAGCGATGGGCAGGGCCGCTACACGCTGCCCGACCTCGCCATCGGCCAATACGATGTCGAAGCAAAGAAGATGGGTTTTCAGACGGTCACGCGCAGAAGTGTGACCCTGACGGTCGGAAGCCTGCCTGTTGCGGATTTCCAGTTGCCGGTCGGACAGACCGAACAGACTGTGAATGTGGAAGGCGCGGTATCGGCGGTCGAGACCGAGACGTCCTCCGTCTCTTCGCTCGTCAATCAAAGCCAGATGCGTGAATTGCCTCTCAACGGCCGCAATTTCGAGCAATTAATTCTGCTTGCGCCGGGCGCGGTTTCTTATCCAGCCGGCGGCAGCAGCGCTCTCGTCGGACGCGCCGCGACTTTCTCCGTCTCGGGCGCGCGGCCTGAAGGCCACGCGATACTCCTCGACGGCGAGAACCTGCAGGATTGGTGGCAGCGCGGCTCCGGCGCCAATGTATCCGGAACTTCGCTGGGCATCGAATCCATCGCGGAATTCCAGACGCTGACCAACACCTATGGCGCTCAGTACGGCGGTAATGGCTCTGTTGTCAATGCAGTTACCAAGTCGGGCACAAACAGCTTCCACGGCTCGGCGTTCGACTTCCTGCGCAACAGCCAGCTCGACGCGCGCAATTTTTTCGACGTCAAATCGCCGCCGCCTTTCCGCAGGAACCAGTTCGGGGGCAGCGTCGGCGGACCGATCAGGAAAGACAAGCTCTTCTTCTTTGCGAATTATGAAGGCATCCGTCAGTTGCTGGGCGTCACCTCGCTTGTAACTGTTCCCGACAGCAACGCGCGCAATGGATTGCTGCCGTGCAAGGTCGTCGATGCCACGAGATGCGACGCGACCGGTGCCAACCTGATCAACGTCGGCGTGGCCCCATCTGTTGCGCCTCTCCTCGCGCTGTACCCTGCGCCGGTGACGCAACTCTCCAACGGTCTTGCCAACGCGACCACCGTCGCCAATCAAGTCGTCCACGAGGATTACGTTCTGGCGCGCGTCGACTATGCGATCTCGGAAAAGGACGCGGTCTTTGTACGCTACGTCTCCGACGTCGCGCAGGCCACATTCCCGCCGGCCATTCCGCTGTGGCCGGTCAACGATCACAATCACAACCAGTTCTCCACCATTCAGGAGCGCCACGTCTTTTCACCGACGCTGCTCAACCAGTTCAGCTTCTCGTTCTCGCGGCCGCTCGAAACCGAAACTGAGCCGTTCAACGCGCCCGGAGGTGTCCTCCAGGCATTCCCCGGCCGGCAGGACGTCACGATCTCGGTCACGGGTTTGAGTGCCCTCGGGGCTAACTTCACCAACCCGTTCCGCTTTCTCGAAAATAAGTTCACTGAGGAAGAGAGCCTGCTCTGGACCAAAGGCAGCCACAACCTGAAGTTCGGTATGCATGTCCGCCGTCACCAGATCAACTCCTACAGCTACACCTACTGGAATGGAAACTATACGTTCCCCGGTCTGGTCGCTCTGCTCACCGCCTCGCCGACGCTCTTCACGGGCGCCAGAGATGGCGAGGATTATGGCAATCGCGATTTCCGCGACATCAGCCTGAAGCCATACTTTGAGGATGACTGGAAGGTCACCCGCCGCCTGACCTTAAACCTGGGAATTCGCTATGAGTTCCAGACCAATCCGATCGAGCAGCATAACAACCTGCACAATCTGGTGAACCCGCCCTTCGGCACGGCATATTCACTGGTGCCGAATGCGTTCAAGACGAACCCGAACGTGGATAACTGGGACCCGCGCTTCGGCTTCGCGTACGACATATTCGGCGACCACAAGACGTCGCTGCGCGGCGGCTTCGGGATGTTCCATGATCCCGCGCAGACCTACGTGTTCTTCTCCGGATACGTCGGCACGCCGCCGTTCAACTCGCTCAATCAGGTGAATCCCTCGTTCCCGATTCCATTTCAGGGCGCCGGCGTTTCGGCGCCGCTGCCGAGCCTGACCTTCGGCACCGACTACACCATTCACAAAACGCCCTACATGATGCAGTACAACCTGAACATCGAGCGCGAGCTTTTCAATGGCTCCGTTCTTACTGTCGGGTATGTCGGTTCGCGCGGTGTGGATCTGCTTTCGTTCCGCGACTACAATCCGCCCGTCCCACAGGTGCTTACCAATGGCCAGCTTCAGTTCGGCAACCCGGCGACGGGCATCTCATATACGCGAATCAACCCTGCGTTCGGAACGCAGGTTCTGACCAACCCCGGCAGCTCGTCGCATTACAACTCCCTGCAGACCAGCTTTAACAACCGGTTCGGCAGCAACTTCGTGGGCAATCTGTCCTACGTCTATTCGCACTGCACCGATGGCGCCTACACGTATGGCGGGTTAGGCGGCAACAACGGCACCTCGGCATGGACCAATCCATACGACGGAAGCCGCGAGCGCGGCAATTGCGGATTCGATATCCGCCACAACCTGGCGCTGAATGTCGTTTACCTTTTGCCCTTCCATGGCAACCGCTTAGTCGAAGGATGGCAGGTGAGTGGTATCGAAAGCTGGCGCACCGGCGTTCCGATTTCCGTCGGCATCGGCTACGATCGCGCGTTGCTCTCGAACAACTTCGCGTCCGTTCGTCCGGACGTGATCGCCGGATGCGACCAGACCGCCAATCAGACGCCGCAGCACTGGTTTAACGCGGCGTGTTACACGCTGCCGGCGCCCGGTACCGTCGGCAACCTCGGCAAGAACACCGTCACAGCACCCGGCTATGAAGCGGTCGACTTCTCACTCTCAAAGGACACGCGTATCTTCGAACGCGTGAACGCTCAATTTCGCGCCGAAATCTTCAACATCTTCAATCACTCCAATTTCGGCATCCCGTTCCAGAATGCGTTCACCGCTCCCGGGAGCGGTCCGCTGGCGCTGGTCGCGGCGCCCACTGGCGCCCTCGGCAACGCCGCCAACGCCGGTCAGATCACTTCGATCGTGGGGACTTCGCGGCAGATCCAGTTCGGATTGAAGTTCCTCTTTTAGGAAATCCGCGCCATACATTCTCTTTCGGTCGGGATCCTCTCCACATAGCCGCGGCGCATAGCGCGAGCGATCCATTGCCGGAGCAATTGCATGACGCGCTCGCGCGTCAGTCCGTAGCGCGCCGCAATTCGTACGCTGGGCCAGCCGCGGATGAAGTACAGCAGAACGATCCGCCACTGGATGTCCGGCCGGTGCAGATGGGTGAAGACCGGCACCTGAGAAGGAAAGGAAAGCCGGTGACTGCGGATCGATTGGCGAATGGACCGGAGAGTCCACTCGCCTGCGGCCTGCCCTGGTTCGCGCGAGGGCTGAATCGACTTACTCCACCGTCCGCATAGATAGGAGCAGGGATATTGACGTTTTGCCAGCCTGGTTTTTGAAGCTTAGTGGGGCAGGTTGGTAACCTGCGGCCGGACACATTGAGCAAAGCCAATCGGCCTGGACGTTTGCAAATCACAGCCCACAGCGCGATTGCCAATCTTCGCAGGATGCTCTCCTGCCCCACAAGGCTTCATGGCATTGGTACGGGTGCCCAGCGCCATGCGGCGTCCGTGCGTGGCACGGGCTCGCTGCCGCCGTGACTACAGCGCGGTCTCGCCTACCTCGCCGTTGCGAATCCGGACCGCATTCTCGATCGTTGAGATGAAGATCTTGCCGTCTCCGATCTTGCCCGTCTTGGCCGCGTCGGCGATCACGTTGACCACCCTCTCGAGCTGCGAATCGACCACCACCAGCTCCAGCTTGATTTTGGGACGTACGTCGACCTTATACTCCGCGCCGCGGTAAGTCTCCGTGTGGCCTTTCTGCCGCCCGTGGCCATGCACTTCGGAGATGGTGATGCCGTCCACGCCGGCCGATACCAGCGCCTCTTTCACTTCGTCCAGCTTGTGCGGCTGAATGATCGCTTCAATCTTTTTCATATCGCTCCTTCGTGCGGAAAAAGGCGCCCCGTCCTTTAGAACGGGGCGCCCGTGCGGACTTAACGAGTCGCTTCGCCCAGTTTGATATGCGAGGGTACAGCGGAAGACCCACCGGACTCGCGGCCGATCGTCATCGCCGCGGGGCTTGCGAGGGCCGAAATTACGTACTCGGGATAAGCCGACATCCCGTGCTCGTGGAGATCGAGACCTTCCCGTTCACCCTCTTCGGACACGCGAAGGATGCCCATCGCGTTGACCGCGTACATCAGGACAAGCGCGACGACGAACGTGGACAGTGTAATGATCAGGCTGCCGATGGCCTGGGCGGTAAGAATCTGGAATCCGCCGCCGTAGAAGAGCCCCTTCAACGGCATCGTATTGTCGGCGGCGAAATTCCCGGTGGCCCCAAACTCACCGGAGGCAAACAATCCGAGAGAAAGCGTTCCCCAGATTCCGCACATGCCGTGCACCGGGACCGCGCCGATCGGATCGTCGATGCGCAGCCACTCGAGCAGTTCGACGCCATAGACGACGATCACGCCCGCAACCGCGCCCAGCAGAATCGCGCCCAGCGGGCTGACCCAATAGCACGGGCAGGTGATTGCGACCAGGCCGGCAAGGAATCCGTTGACGGTAAAGCTCAGGTCCCACTTCTTGCTCAATCCATATGCGGCGAACATCGCGAGCAGGCCGCCGGAGCAGGCAGCCAATGTCGTGTTCGCGGCGACGCGCCCGATGCCGATGAAGTCCATCGCGGAAAGCGTGCTGCCCGGATTGAATCCGTACCATCCGAACCACAGAATCAGACCGCCCGAGGCCGCGATTGTCAGGTCGTGCGGCAGCATGGGCCCGCCGCCGTCGCGCTTGAATTTGCGGCCGAGGCGCGGACCGAGAACGATCGAGCCGGCCAGAGCGATAAAGCCGCCGATGGTGTGAACGACCGTCGAGCCGGCGAAATCATGGAAGCTGGTTCCAACCCAGGGAAGGAACATGTCCTTCGCGCCCATGGTGGCGAGGAAGCCGTCGGGTCCCCACGCCCAGTGGCCGATGATCGGATAGATGAAGCCGGAAACACCGATGCTGTACACAAGATCGCCGATCCATCCGGTGCGGCCGATCATCGCGCCCGATGTGATCGTCGAGCACGTATCGGCGAAGGCGAACTGAAACAGCCAGAAGGCGAGGAACGCAACGCCCGTCGATTCGTAAGTCGCGGGCGCGCCCTGCAGGAAGAACCAATTGAGGCCAATCAGCCCGTTGCCATGGCTGAACATGAATGCGAAGCCCCACATGTAGAAGAGAATTCCGCAGAGGCAGGTGTCGACGATGCACTCCATCAGCACGTTCACCGTTTCACGCGACCGGCAGAACCCGGCCTCGAGCATGGTGAACCCGACCTGCATACCGAAGACGAGGAAGGCCGCGAGCAGAGTCCAGACCGTATTGATCGGATTGACAATGTCATTGCCCTTGAGCACCGGATCGGCGGCGCGCGCGCTGAGCCCGATCAGATCGGGATTGAGAAACGCCAGGGCGACCAGCAGAAGAGCGATGGCGGTTCCTTTTCCGGCAAGGATCAGAGCGCCATATCTGCGCCACTCCGGATCGCGTAGCCGCGTCTTCAGACGGGACAGCTTTTGCGAGAAAGACGGTCTTCGATTCATTATGTCCTTTGCTCCTTACGGAAGTCTCCGAGTCCGGACTAAGGCAGTAGGTGCGGCTGCGCGCGAATCATAAGCTCAACTGAATCGCTGCTTACTGCTTTATCAGTTACCCGGAACTCGCAGTCTAGCGGCAGGGAGCGAAGAGTGTCCAATCGATAATTTGAATTAGATAACCAGAATTTTCCAATATGAAGACTCAAAGATAGAAGCTATCTTCGCTGAAGATAGCTAGATTTGTCGCGAAAGAAAGAATATAGTCCATTTATCGACTGGAGTGCTGGCGTTGACTCATCTGGCGCATTACAGTATCACCTTTCTTTGGAGATAGACAAATCGATCTTTAGTATGCAAACATAGTATCTTTTGAGAGGATGACACTATCTTTAAGCCACGCAATCGCATTATCGTGGAATAAGTGATTGGCACCATCCTGAAGGCAGGCAAGTCCGCGACGGTCTCGGCAATTGGCGGACTGGTTGCGCTTATCGCAACCGTCGACTGGTATGCTGGGACCCACGCGTCCCTGGGCGTGTTCTACATCGTCCCGATGGTGATTGGCGCGACAGTACTGCCTGCCTCGGGCATAACGTTTCTGGCCATCGTCTGCTCCACTTTTCGCTCGCTTTTCGATCTTCCGCGCCCGCCGCATCTCGAAGAACTGCTGCGCTTCATCTTCGCGACGCTGGCTTACGCTTCCTCCGGATTGCTCGTGGCGGCGCTGATTCGCAATCGTGAAATGACCATACGGCATCTGGCGAATCTGCGGCACGAGCAGGAGCTGCGCCGCGAGGCCGAAGAGCAATTGCGCATTCTGGCGGAAAGCAGTCCGGCCGCGATTCTGACTGTTGACAGCAGCGGGATCGTACTCGCCGCGAATCGCGCCACCAATGCGCTGTTCATGATCCCCGAAGGCGAGACCATGAAGGGCCGCCCTATTGGCGCCTACCTTCCTGTGCTGACCGACGCCCTGCAATTCGATCCCGGACCCGAAGGGCTCCGCACCGCCACGCAATCGCAGGGTCAGCGCGAGAATGGCGAAGTATTTCTGGCGAACGCCTGGTTCTCGTCATACCGCACGCCGGAGGGCATGCGGCTGGCGGCGATCGTCGTCGATTCGTCCGAAGAAATGCGCGAGCGCGAGGAGCAGAGCTTCCGTCATCTTTCGGAAGGCAGCCGCATCGCCGCTGCCGCGGTCTTCCATGAGGTGCGGAATCTGTGCGGCGCGATCTCGGTGATCTCATCCAACCTCCGGGAGAAACGGGGACTTACCGAAGACCAGGATTTCCAGGCGCTGACCTCAATCGCCGGCGGGCTGGAAAAGATTGTTGCCGTCGAGCTGCGATCACGCGCCGGCAACACGCTTGAGGACGTAAACCTGCCGAGCGTGCTGAACGATCTCCGTATCGTCATCGAGCCGGACTGGCTCGAAATCGATGGTGCGGTTGACTGGCAGATTCCGCGCAACCTGCCTGATGTGCTCGCCGATACCCACGGTCTGCTGCAGGTCTTTCTGAATCTGGCGCACAACAGTCTGCGCGCTGTGCGCGGACTCGCGGCGCGCCGGCTCAACATCACAGCCGCCGTCGAGGATCAGAAGATCATCGTGCGCTTCGTCGATTCCGGCACAGGCGTGGAAGCGCCTGAGCGATTGTTCGCTCCCTTCCAGCCCGGCGCCAACGGAACTGGGCTGGGCCTCTACGTGTCGCGCGCGGTTGTGCGAAGTTACGGAGGCGATTTGCGATTCGAGCCGCGTGGCGCCGGCGCGTGTTTCGCGGTCGAGCTTCAGCCATCAGAGCACCCGGAATAAATCGGGAGTAGATCGGGAATAGAATGATCGAGGTAATGAACGTGAGTAAGGCCATCGTGGACACAATCAGGATTCTGCTTGTCGACGATCACGCGATGTTTCGCGAAGGTCTGGCGCGCATGCTGGAAAAGGAGCCGGACTTCACCGTCGCGGCTCAGGTCGGCTCCGCGACGGAAGGTCTGGCGGCGCTTGCCGAAAGCCGCGCCAATCTGGTGCTGCTGGACGTCGATCTGGGCGGCGAGCGCGCGCTCGACCTGGTCAGGGGTGCGCGCACAGCGGGTTTCGAAGGGCAGATCCTCGTCGTGACCGCGGGCGTGAGCGATCAGGAGGCGGTCCAGCTCGTCCAGGCCGGCGTTTCGGGAATTCTGCACAAGCATCATTCGACCGAGGAGCTTTGCAGTTCCATCCGGAAGATTACGAATGGCGAGGTTTGTATCGAGCAGGCGTATCTCGCGCCGCTTTTCCGCGCCGTGGACCGCACACGCGCGCCGCGGCGGGCGAATCTGACGGATCGCGATAAGACGGTGCTGCGGGGAATACTCCAGGGATTGTCAAACCGGGAAATAGCCGGGAAGCTGCAGATTTCCGAGGGAGCGGTAAAGGCGTCGGTGCGGCATGTGTGCGAGAAGTTGAGCGTCAGGACGAGGAGCCAGTTGGTTAAGGTGGCGCTGGAGCAATATAAGGATCAGTTGTAACGAGCAGGATGTCCGGCGCAGAGTTGATTCATCACAAATGGAAGCCGATAGAGGATCTTCCACCTGAACTGGACCGGTTTCGCGATCGGTAACTGGAGTCACTCGCGGAGGTGTGGGCCGCCGGGGTGGTTCGATTCGATGAGGCTCAGGTCGGTTCGATGAGGCTCAGGTCAAGGATTTCAATGCGCGTCTGGCGCGTGAGTGGGCGATCGAGACCGGGATCATCGAGGGCGTGTACACCCTCGACCGCGCCTACAAGCTCCTGCCGAACAATCCGCAACGAGCGGAGGGCAGCATTCACGAGTATTGTCCACCTGAACACGTCGCATCTGAGGAGGACCGGCCAATCGAACTGCACGAGAAGCACGAGGTGGCGAGGGTGCCGGTGCATGTCGAATCGGCATGGCTGCACCAATTGCCTGATCGAAGGGCTCGCATACTGGCGGCGAACGCCGGCGTGAACGTGAGTTCTGGCGGAGAGACAGGGATTCGAACCCTGGATAGAGTTTCCCCTATACACGCTTTCCAAGCGTGCGCCTTCAACCACTCGGCCATCTCTCCGGTTCGTGAAACTTCACGCGGAAGCGCGAAGACAGGCACGGAAAATTCAGAATATCACGCGCGTAAATCGAAGCTTAGCGTCCGCGCGCCCCACCGCCGCCACCACCGCCTCCGCCACGGACCCCACCACCGCCCCCGCCGCTCGCGGGCGCGCTGCTGCCGCGCGATCCAACGCTCGATAAGCCTGACTGGCTTCCACTCGAGCTGGAGGCAGCAACGGCACCGCCGCCGCGGTTTGCTGCCGCGAAATCGCCGTTCGATGCCGCAGCAGGCACTCCAATGGCATTCCCGCCCCTCAGAGGTGAACCGAGCGCGGGCATCCTGTTATTGCCGGCGCCGCTCCCGCGAATATTGGACAACGGCGCGGGACGGTTCGACGACGGATTTCCCGCCACTACCACCGGACGCCCCGTCACCCCCGTGCCCCGCGAGCCACCGCCGCCATACCAGTACGTGCTCGGCACGTAGTAGTCATAAACCGAACCGGGGCTGAAAAATCCAAAGCCCCACGGATTGAAGAACGCGCCGCCGGCGGGCACGAACGTGTACATCCCCAGGAAGGAGTTGTAATACCAGCCGTTGGTCCAAAGCCCGCCGCCGAGACCGTAGGGACTGTTGCCCAGATACCCCGACCCGCCCGAATAGATCGAACGCGCCGACGACATGCTGGCCGCCGAAAGACTCTGCGAGCGGTCGCGGGTCCAGAGCAGAAGATCGTCGCCGGTCTTCTCATCGAATTTCTCCGCAAGGAGCGCCGCGCCGAACGGCACAAGATGCCCTTCCTTCACGTTCACTCGATTGTCTGCAGTGCTGACCAGAGCCTCGCCTTTATAAACCTTCACCTGCGCGGGATCGGAGCTGATCTCGACGACGCCGTGCTTGATCATCTGGATGTCGTAATCCTTGTAGATCAGCGTCACGGGGGAATCCTTGACAGACATTTGCGGATCGTCTGATTCAATAATCACGGTTCCGGACAAAACCTCGACACGCGTGCTCACCAGCCGGTTGTCGAGCAGCTTGACCGCACTGTTCTCACCGACTCGCAGAAAAACGCCCGGCGTCAGGAGGATCTCCGCGCGGCCCAGCCCCGTGCGCAATAGGCCCTGCTCCTTGATTTCCTGAAAGCGCGCCTTCTGCGGCTGCACTGTCGCGCCATCGATCGAGACGTCGCCTTCGAAATAATGGAGCGTTCCGGAGTGCGCGGGCATGACGCTCTGGGCCGAACAAACTGCCGCGGCCATTCCGGCGAGTACTGCTACAGACAAGACGCGGCGCTGGGTGATCATAAAGATCCTCTTAAAGATGATCCCGCCGCCGACTACGGATGTCAACCGAAGCCTCCCGCGTTGCATCCGCGTGGAACGCTTCGCTTGCTTGCGCGCGGCTCAGAAAGACCTGCCCAGATGGAAGCCGTGACCCAGCCGCCTCTTCAGGGGCGCCGCCTCGTGAGGGAGCGGTAACGCGTACTTCTGAAACCGGGCACTATAGCCGGACGATCTTGTCCGACCGAAAGCTTTTCAGTGCGTTCCGCGTATCGACGATCAGGCTCGCCCGATCGACCAGCGCCTTGTAGTCAAACGCCGAATGATCCGTTACGATTACGACGCAGTCGGCGGTCGTCAACGCCGAAGGGTCGGCCGAGAGGATCGCCCCATCCTCCAGCCGGATCTCAGGCACGTGCGGGTCGGAGAAAGAAATGATGCCGCCGCGCTTCTGCAGCAGATGGATCACATCGAGTGCGGGCGATTCGCGCACATCTTCAATGTCGCGCTTGTAAGCCACGCCATAGATATGGATCTTCGCGCCCTTCACCGCCTTGCCGACGTCGTTCAGCGCGTTCTGCACTTTATTGGCGACGAAGTGCGGCATCTGGCCGTTGATGTACCCTGCGAGCTCGATGAACCGCGCTTCGATCCCGGCCTGTTTGGTCTTCCACGAAAGATAGTAAGGGTCGATCGGGATGCAATGCCCGCCGAGCCCCGGCCCCGGATAGAACGGCATAAATCCGAACGGCTTGGTGGCGGCGGCTTCGATCACTTCCCAGACGTTGATCCCCATGCTTTCGCACATGATGGCCATCTCGTTGACGAGCCCGATGTTGATCATGCGGAAGGTGTTCTCAAGCAGCTTCACCATCTCCGCAACCTGTGTCGAACTAACCGGCACCACCCTCTCGAGAGCCTGCGAATAAAACAGCCGGCCCAGCTCGGTGCACGCGGAGGTCGTTCCGCCGACAACTTTGGGAATATTCTTTGTCTGAAACTTCGGGTTGCCGGGGTCGACGCGCTCCGGCGAGAAACAAAGGAAAAAATCGACGCCGACTTTAAGACCGGATTTCTCCAGCATTGGCAGCACCAGCTCGTACGTCGTGCCGGGGTAGGTGGTTGACTCCAGGATTACCAGGAGCCCCGGGTGGAAATACTTCGCGATCTCCTCGCAGGCGGCCACGATGTAGCTCATGTCCGGGTCTTTGGTCTTGCGGAGGGGCGTCGGAACACATACGTTAACCGTATCGAGTTCACGAATCACCGAGAAATCGGTCGTCGCCCGCAGCTTCCCCGAGGCGGCCAGCGGCTCCAGCGCGGATGACGAAACGTCGCCGATATAGGAATCCCCGGCATTGATGCGGGCGGTCTTTCCCTCGCTCAGATCGATTCCTGTTACGTGATAGCCGGCCTGCGCGTACTCGACCGCGAGAGGTAGTCCAACGTACCCAAGTCCGACGACACCGACCCGTGCCGTTTTCGCTTGAATCTTCTCAGAAAGTGTCTCTGCTATCGTCGACGCGACTGTCGAATTTGTCACACTCATCCCGTCACGATTCTCCCATAGTGATAGAAACCGTCCGCCACAAACTCCGTCGGACCTGTCAGGTAAACGTCATCATCCGTACGCACTTTGAGCGGGCCGGCAGGTGTCAGTACGCTCACGGGACTCTCGGCAAAGCCGCGCGCGATTGCGGCAACGGCCGCGCCGGACGATCCCGTGCCGGAGCTCTTCGTTTCACCCGCGCCTCGCTCCCAAAACCGGACCTCAATGGTGTGCGGGTCGATCGCGCGGATGAAAGACACGTTCGTTCGGTTCGGAAAACGCGCGTCGTGTTCGATCGCCGAGCCCGCCGCGCGCCAGTCGAACTCGAAATCCTCCACGGGAATGGCGCACTGGGGATTGCCGGCGTCGACGATCACCGCGTCGAGACCCTGCACCGTGGCTCGCGGCTCGAGAACCCGAACTCTTCCCATGTTCATTTCGAACTGATATTCCTGCTTCGCGCTGACGGAGATCAGCCGCAGTTGTTTGACGCCCGCCCCCGTGCGAATGCGAACCGTCTCCGCCCCGCGTCCTGCTCCTGCTCCTTCTCCTCCGCCGGCGGCGGCGACCACCAGCAGGGCGACGCAGCGCGTGCCGTTGCCCGAGATCTCGGGCTCGCTGCCGTCGGAGTTGAACAGGCGCATCGTGGCGTCGTAATCGGGGCCTTCTGTGCGATCGAGCAGAATCCAGCCGTCACCGCCGACGCCGGTGTGGCGATTGCAGATGGCGATGGCCAGTTCCTGCAGATCCGTGAGCGGCACGTCGGCCGCAAGGCTTACGAGGAAATCATTCTTAGCGCCGTGCAGTTTCGTGAATGGAATCTTCATAATTTGATTCGCCTCGCAATGGCCCGTCCGGTTCACGCTTGTAGATTTCGACGACTGGAGCGCCCTTTACCGTCACCCGGCGCGCCAGGTTGTAGCGGGGCCCGCGCAGCCAGGCGCGATCGATCGCACTCTGTGCTGTATCGCCACCCATCACTACTGCCCAATCCGCATAGAGAAACAAATCGGGCCGGGCGACCGCTGCATCCCACTCCACATCATTGTCGCCTGTCAGGGTGTCGCGCAGCGGAATGCCAAGCGTACGGTAGATCGCGGTGAGGTCGCCAAAGCTGGTGAAAAAGGTCTCATGCGGACCCGCCACTGCGCGCAGATATCCGGCCGCCTCGGAAACCCACCGGCGCCGCGCGCGCGAGTTGACGAATGCTTCCTGCCACACGACAGGATTCTGGGCTCGGTTTAACACAAATGGCAGCAGAGTCGCCGTGACAGCCAGGGTCGCCGCGGCGATTCGCAACCGGGGCTTCACGAGCCCCACGAGCGACGTGATACCGATCGCCGCCAGCGGGATGAGGACCATCGCGTAGCGTGTGTTGTACCAACTGTTCGGCCATAACGTCCGAACATAGATCGGCGTGCCTGAGGAATGGATGCTCCACACGTAGAACGCCACCAGAGAGGCAAGGAAGAGCAGCGGCCAGATACACTTTTTGAACGCCGCGACCAGCACTCCGGCGCCACCCAGGATAAGCGCGGGCCATCCAGCGACCAATTGGCCCGCGGCGAAAAAATAGTGCGCGGCGACCAGCCAGTCTTCCTTTCCCGGATAGTTCGTCTTTCCCTGGATCGCGAGCGCCGACCACGGGCCGCGATAGAAGTAGAGCGGATCTCCGAAATAGTAGCGATTATGCAGCAGCCACAGCGCGGGCGCCGCGGCCGCGATCAGAGAAAAGATAGTCACGCCAGCCCACCGCCGGGAGCGGCCGCGCATGAGAATGTAGATCGCCGCGAAGGGCAGCAGAAACCAGGCTTCGTATCGGGTGAGCGCTCCGAAGAAGGCGGCGAGCGAAGCTCCTGCGAGCGCGCCCCATCCCTGAGTTACACCGAACCGCAACGTGAAACAGAGGAGCGCGAAGCATGCCGCAAAGAACACCGGCTCGGTCATAGGAATAGATCCGAGGTAGAGAGTATTGGGATTCAGCAGAAAGACCGCCGTCCCCGCCGCTGCCGCGACCGCGCCCGGCACGACGCGCCGCAGCGACGCGAACAGGAACGTCGCCGCGAGGCACATCGCGGCTCCGCTGACGAATGCCCCGGCGAGGCCGGTCGTCCATAGCCAATCGTTCCGCACGAGGGGGAGCATCAACAGGTGCGGCAGCGGCAGCCACGTGGTTCCGATCTGCGCCCATCCGGGAGTTCGGGATTCCACGACGCGGCGGGCGATATCGAGGTGCGCTTCCGCGTCGCCCGAGTAAAGCGTCGCCCCGGATTCAAAGAAGTAGCGGATGGCGGCCGCCATGACCGCCGCGCTCGCAAGAAAGCAGAGCAGGATTGCGAGGGAGCTAGAAAGACGTGAAGTCTTTGAATTCCTGATACCGGGCATCGATTTCCTGGCGAGTCAGCGTGCGGAATCTCTCCACGCCGAAGCGCTCGCAGCAGAAACTACCCATCACGGAACCATAGATCACGGCGCGCCGAAGCTCGTTCTTGTCCACGTTATTGGCTTTGAGATCTACGCCCGCGCCCGCCAGCGAACCCATAAACCCGCCGGCGAAGCAGTCGCCCGCGCCCGTGGGATCGAAAACATCCTCCAGCAGATATCCCGGCACCATGAAGTGCTTGTCTCCATGCCACAGGATTGCGCCATGCTCGCCGCGCTTGATCACGAGAATCTTCGGACCCATCCCGATGATCTTCGCCGCCGCCCGCCGCAGATTGTTTTCGCCCGAGAGCATGCGCGCTTCCGAATCGTTGATGAGCAGGAAGTCCCACTCGGCGATCGTTTTCAGCAATTCGTCGCGGAAATCGGCGATCCAGTAATTCATGGTGTCGCCGCCGACGAGCTTCAGATTGCCGTCCATTTGCGCTCTCACCGCGCGCTGCAGGCCGGGCTGGATGTTTCCGAGAAGCAGATAGGGCGCGCTCTTGTAAGCCGCCGGCAGCTTCGGATTGAAGTCGGCGAAGACGTTGAGATCGGTCGTGAGCGTCTCGCGGTCGTTCATATCCTGCGAATAAACGCCCGCCCAAAAGAACGTCTTGCCGGGAACGCGCTCGAGTCCGGCGAGATCGATGCCGCGGGATGCCAGCAGATCGATATCCTTTTGTTCGAAGTCTTCGCCGACGACGGCGACTATTTTCGGCTGTGTAAAGTAACTGGCCGCCAGCGCGATGTAAGTGCATGCTCCCCCGAGCATGCGATCCACTTTGCCGTGCGGCGTTTCCACTCCGTCGTACGCGACGGAGCCAACGATAACCATAGACATTCGTTTGATTGTACAAGCAGCCTTAGCCCATACATATAGAAGTGCGCCAGGACCTCGTTGCATGCATGGACCGCATTCCTGGCGCGGGCACTCCTGCCGGCGCTTGTGCCGATCAGTAGAACCTGTTCCCCACCGCGGGACATGCGGACCGCGATCTCACCGCCGCCCCGGCCTCCTGATTACGGTTCGTACTCCGGATTCCGCGCCGGGGCGCGGCCCGGATATTCCTTCGCGACCTTCCTGAGCCACCGCTGTTCGGCGCCCAACCGATCGAGGCTCCAGCTCAGCATCCAAACGGCTTCGTGGAAACGATGCCCGACTTCTTTCTTCACAGCTCCGAGGATTTCACGCTTCCGTTCCAACTCGCTCTCGATAAACCTGCGCCGCGCGCGCAATTGCTGCAGAAAGACGCCCGGACGGCATTGCCATGACAGCGCCATCCACGTGAGGAACGCGGGCCGCTCGCCCTGGTTAGTCCAATCGCTCCGCTCCAGCGCGTCGGCCAGCGCCGTCTTTCCCTTCGGCGTCGTCTCGAAGACGCGGCGCTCGGGCCCTTCTGCGTCGTCGCTGTCGTCGCCCTGCCGGACCGTCCGGATGAGTCCGCCGCGCGCCATCTTGTCAAGCGAATAGTAAATCTGCGGCCGGGAGACGCCGGCCCAGTCGCGCACCTTCCGGAACTCGAGCAAAGTGTTGGCTTCGTATCCATGCATCGGGCGCTCGGCCAACAGACTCAGCAGCACGAGATCCGGTGTAGTCAACTTTTCGCTTGACAGACTTTCCATGCGTAACTAGTCTAAATTAGACTACAGGAGATTACAACATGGAAATCAAACGACTGACAGCTAATCTGTACGCGGACCGCATCGAAGACTGCGTGGCCTTCTGGGTCGACCGGCTTCAATTCGAGAAAACAGTCGAAGTGCCGGGAGAGGGCGGGCTCGTGTTCGCCGCCGTGCAAAAAGGCGCGATCGAGCTGATGTATGGGACCTGGGCGAGTCTCGAAAAGGATCTCGGCGGAACCGGCGCTTACCAGCGTGGCACGTCATTTCTGTTTGTCGAGGTTGACGATATCGCCGCGGCGCATGCCGCGATGAAGGACGTGCCAATGATCGCTGCGCGCCATAACACGTTCTACGGCGCGAGGGAGTTCACGGTGGCCGACCCGGCGGGCCACCTGATCACATTCGCCCAGTTTGCCCCGTCGAGCGGGCGCTCCCTCGCGGTCGCGGCTCGGCAGCATAGTCAATTTACAGAGCCGCGCACGCAAGTAAGCGGTGCTTTCTGACTTCTACAACGGATTGTTAAGCGACGCGCGCCTTGTGAAGCACCACGTCGGCTTTCTCTTTGATCTCCTTCGCCACTTCGTACGGATCGCCGTTCACCAGCTTAGGCAGGAAAAGCTCGACGGACAGGTTGCCCGCGTATCCTTTCTCCTGGAGCTTGCGGAGGATTTTCACGACCGGCGCAATGCCGTCGCCGGGAATGAGGCGCGAGTTGTTGTCGTAGAGCTCTTTGGGAACATCGGCCACGTCCTGAAAATGGGCGTGGTGCAACTCGCCATGCTCGAACATGTCGAGATCCTCGAACTTGCTGAGGCCCGACCAGAAATGGAAGAAGTCCATCATCGGCTTCACGTTCGGGTGATTGGCCTCGCGGATCATCCTGAGCGACGAGGTAAGCGTCGCCAGATGCGTCGACGTGCGGGCGAATTCGATCATGGCCGTGATGTTGTGCTCTTTCGCGATGTCGCCCGCCTCGTGGATCGCCGCCGGCGTCGCTTTGAAGTCGTCCAGCGTGATACGGCGATTCGTCACCGACGGGCAGTAGATGCGCGGCAGCCCCAGCGTCGAGAACTGGTCGCAGCGCTTCTTCCATGTTTCGAGCGATGCGGCGCGGGCGGGGCCCGGAATCCACATGTCGGGAAGCACGGCCTGGCTCGAGACGGCAGTAAGGCCGTTGTCCTTGATGATTTGTCCGGCGGCCTGAAGGGTGTCGGTCTTGAGGAATGCCTCGAGCATCGTGTCGGAAAGCTCGACGTTTTTGATGCCGGCCTTGGCCCAGCCTTCGAGGGATTTACGATAACCCGCGGCACGCGACGTGCCCTGGTGCATGCAGAGAGTCATTTTCGTGTTTGCCGCGGGGAGATTGGCGGCAACACCCGCAACACCTCCGGCCAGCAGTACGGTTCGTCGGGAAAGCATCAGGATCAGTATATTGCGCGCCTACGATCTCGTCGCTGCGACTTTACCGCCGAGAACGGTCGCGACCGGGAACAGGCGCTCGGCGCCCTTTCGTTTGTTTCCGAAGTTGTCGACGAACTCGAAGCTGCCCTGGCGCAGGTCGAGCACGGCGATGTCCGCGGGTGCGCCCGGCTTCAGTGTGCCGCGATCGCGGAAGACCGGGAAGAGCCGCGAGGCATTGATCGTTGCGCACGCAATCACCTGATCGATCGGCATCCCGAGCATGAGGAACTTCGAGATCACGTTCGGGAAATCGAAGATCTGGACGGTGCGGCCCTCCGGCGTCCAGTCGGTCGAAAACGTATCCGGCA
>DASZLP010000128.1:0-2361 GCA_035552355.1 Bryobacteraceae bacterium
ACGCAGGATATTGAAACCGATCTGCTGCCGTACGTCGAGAGCCATTATCGAATCGTCACGGATCGTTCGCATCGCGCGATCGCAGGCCTCTCGCTCGGCGGAAGCCAGACGCTGAACGTCGTCATTCCGCACCTGGATAAGTTTTCTTACATCGGCGTTTTCAGTTCTGGATTGCTCGGCGCGTTCGGCGGCGGACGTGGGGGACGCGGAGTTGCTGCGTCTTCCGGACCGCGGGTCGCCACACCTGCGCCAGCCGCAACCGGTGCTCTGACGGGAAGCGCTCTCTGGGAATCCCAGCACCGGGCCGAGCTTGATAACGCCGCATGGAAGAAGGGTCTGAAGCTGGTCTGGTTCAGCACGGGCAAAGACGACACCCTGATCACCACAAGCCGGGCGACCGTCGATCTGCTGAACAAACACGGCTACAACGCGACGTTCCATGAGAGCACCGGCGCGCACACCTGGCTGAACTGGCGAAACTATCTGGTGGAGTTCACTCCGCAGTTGTTCCAGTAATCGTGATCAGGGCCGTTCCGCCCCGCGCAGGCGGAACATCACGCGCAGTTCCTTTCGCCAGTCGGCTGCCAGGCCGATCCGCGTGAAATCGATATTCTGCGCGAGTGCTCCAATCATCGTTTCCGTCGTCGAGTGAAATTCCAGCGCGGGCGCGCTCAGCAGAATTCGCGGCGCATCGCGGCGAATCGTGATGCCGGGGAAATAGCCGAGCCGTTCGAAATCGCCCGCCAGCAGATGCTTTCGCACGCGCAGCCAGTAATCGAGCGCCTGAAATGGAAGTTGAAGATCGGCGGTGGCCTTCAGTTCAATCACGGTCAAACGACCTGTATCGTCGATGGCAAGAAGATCGATGATGCCTCGCTCCGGTCCGCTGAATACAGGCACCTGTCCATAGATCGGCCCGCGCCGCAGCGAGGCATCAAGAATTTGCGGATTCGCGCGAACCTGCGCTTCGAGCCATCCTTCCGGGCATTGCGAATAGAGCGGATGCTGGCGGTCTTCAGCGTCATGCGTTCGTAAGCGCTCGATCTCTGACGCCATCCGCGCAAGAGTGGCGGCAGAGCACGGACGCTTCCGTCCGATTCCGCAACTCAACCGTTCGCCCGTTGCGCGTCCGAATTCCAGTCCGTGGACGCGAAGACTGACGGCTCCGTCGCTCTGCTCGACACGATCCACGCTCACCGGAAAATTGGGCAGAACCGCCAGAGAATTCGGCTGCGATTCACCGCGGCATGGTGGCAAAGTCGATTCGATATTGCCGACATCTGCGAAATCGACCGCGCCGGTGCGGTCACGCTCATCGTAGATAGAGAGCTGGCACGTAATACCCGCCGCGTCAATGAGTGCGGCACGAAACGCCGCCGCCCGTTCATGCTCCGCCGGAACATAGAGCAGAAGCCGATTGACCGACATGCCTTTCTCGCGACGCCGCAGATAGTCCAGCCAGATCAGACCGAACGGCACGACCGCGGAACAGTCGGCCGCATCCGGCGGCGCAGCCATCACCGCGATACCAAATGATCCATTTGCCGAACCCCGCCGCAGATACGCCCGCGCGTATGAGGGCGAAAGACTCTGCTCCAGATTGGCGTCGACACTGACGTCTTCCACGCGCCATTCCGGAAACTCGCGCACAAGCATGAGCCGGAACCGATCGCGAAACGCCACCCGCGAAGTACGCCGGCGCAGTTCATCGCCGCCCGCCGCAGCAAGATCGGCAATCTGCAATTCGCCCGATATTTTCGGAAACCGCTCGGTGACGAGCGAAAGGCGATCGCGGCGCTGTTCGCTCAGCGAGACGATCTTGCGCACAAGGTTTCGCCGCGCGTCCCAGGCCTGCAGGACAAGGCGTCCATTCCACTCCGAGATTTCCCAGTTTTGCCCGATCAGCAGAAGTGGTTCTTCACCGGGATCGAGCACAGCGGGCTGCGCCGCCGTGGCTATGAAGCGTTCAACGACGCTTCGCAGGCCGGAATCCGGCTGCATGAGTTGTTATTGTGACACGAAACTGCGCTCAGTATGGCTCGGCCCCGTGGAATCTCCGGATCACCCCGCCGCGCGCATCACTGAGCACGATCTGTGGGCCGGGCCCCAGGCGATGATAGTAACCACAACCAATGTTCCCGACCAGCGGGAGAAAGGAAAAAATATGACCAGACAAAATCCAAATCGTCGCGCGTTGCTCACCGGGGCCGCAGTTGCCGGCGCAGCAGCGGCAACGTTGAAAACAGCCAAAGCCGCCGACACGCCGACGAAAAAGGTTTATCGCACAGGCCCGAAGCCAGCCACGCCGCCGGCTTATTCCACGGGCATTTCACTTGGCAACCTGCTGTTCCTCTCAGGCAT
>DASZLP010000129.1:0-30198 GCA_035552355.1 Bryobacteraceae bacterium
GGTGAGGACGGTCCTCGAAAAGGAATGTATGATAGTAAATTTGCGCTTTCGACCAATCATATTTGCAGTGATGGCGGCATGACCTGCCCCGCGAATCTCATCCAGCTGGGATTAGAGGATTCGGCCTTTGACCCGCTACCCATTTCGGTACCAGCCGGAACTGGGATTTCGAGGCGCTAAGAGCCCCGGAACCCTGATTCACGGGCCCTGAAAGTCGCTCCAGAGACTCAGCAGAGAATCCTGAGTCTGCGCGATTCGTAAGAGCGCTTCGCCCTGATCACTGACATCTTGGGGCAAACGGCGGACCGGGTCAAGGGCGGCGTCGGCCGGCGAAGCGAATCCTTGACGCGGTTTGCCGTTTGCCTTATCGAAACTCGAGAGGGCGAAGCGCGTTGCCCGGGCATGCAGTTTCGCAAACGACGACGGCGACCGGTCATGCAGCGCGCTGTGCGGACGGCGATGGTTGTAATGATCTTTCCACCGGGTCAGCTTCAGGCGAGCATCTTCCAGGCTGCCGAACCATTCGACATTCAGGCATTCGTCGCGCAATCGTCCGTTGAAGCTTTCGATGAACCCGTTCTCGACCGGGCGTCCCGGCCGGATGAAGCAGAGCTGGACGCCAGTCTCGAGCGCCCATATTTCCAAGGCTTTACTGACGAATTCCGTCCCGTTGTCCAGGGTAATGTTGCGCGGCAGTTGTCCGCGCTCTGCCGCTGCGCGCGTCAGCGCCGCGCGGCGACCTTGGCGCCGTTCATCGAGCGATCGGCTTCAAGCCACACGCACTCCCGCGTGAACTGGTCGATGACGGTCAGGATACGGATCGTGCGGCCATCCGCCAGTTTGTCGCTGACGAAATCCGCCGACCAGCAGTGGTTCGGCTGCGCCCGCCTGCGGCTGGGCCACGCGCTGCCGGCGGCTGATCTTCTTGCGCTCGACGCTGCGGACTTTCAGGTTTTCCTCGTCGTAGAGGCGGTAAACGCGTTTCGCGTTGACCTTCCATCCCTCGCGCCGCAACAATACCGTCAGTCGCCGATATCCGTATCGAACGTGCGTGGCCGCGAGTTCGCGCAAACGCCGCCGCAGCGGCTCCTGCGGATCCGTCCGGCTGCGATACTGCAGCGTGCTCTAGGACAGCATCAGCAACCGCCGACCGGCGGGCGCCGATGCTATGTGTCTGTTGCGCCCACCTCGCCAGACGACACTTCTGGCGAGGCTTCAGAGCTTTTTTCCGACGATCTCCTGCAGGATCTGCCGGTCAACGGCAAAATCGGCGACCAGCCGTTTCAGGCGGCTGTTCTCTTCCCGCAGCTGACGCAACTCCCGCAATTCCTGTACGCCGAGACCGGCATACTGCTTGTTCCAGAGGTAAAAAGTCGCTTGGCTGATGCCCAGCTTGCGGCAGATGTCGGGGCCTTTTCGCCCGACTCGTGCTGTTTGAGCGCCGCGATGATGTCTTCTTCGGTGTGTCCCTTTTTCGGCAAGTCGATCCTCCTCGTTCCCGCTGCCCGAGGAACTCAACGCCTACGATATCTCCAGTTCTGAATGGTTCAGAAAACGGGTTTTGGGTCACCTGTCCGCCACCCGAACTGCACGCGTACGAGGTCAAATCCGATCACCTGACGATGCTCTTTAGCGAGCTTCCGCAGGCACTCCAGCACAGGCTCGCCGCCCGCCGCCTTACGGTAGAAGCGAACCGAGATTTCGGGAAACTGTTCCGGCACCGTTCAGGTTTGAGTATGTACCATTATCGGTACGTTTTCTATCCGGTCCTGAGCCGAAGCTCAGCCAACCGGTCCATCACTCGTCTTGCGACGGCTTCGATAATGGCGGAACGCGTTATTTCGGGGATGCGCGTGAGCGGTTCGTGCGGTCCGGCAGCGAGCTCGTCGGTGAGCACTTCGATCAGGGCGTCCACGCTCTCATCGCATCTCCTGAGCTTCTCGATTCTGTCGATGGCGTGAAGAACCGTCGTATGGTGCCGGCCGTTGTAGAATTTCCCGATCTGGGACAGACTCCAGCGGCCCACGTGCTTTCCCAAGTACATCGAGACCTGCCGACTGAAGCACGGGACCGCAGCATTGCCGGGAACACGGCCCGGCCCGAGATGTCCGGAAACAACCTGCTCGATTCGGGTAAGCGATACCCGCCAAATCATCACACGATCAGCAACGGCGTGCATTCGAAACCTCCTCTGTCAAAACGGCGCTCGCTCGGTCTACCCACAAACCCGTTCCGTCTTCGTTGATTCTGGCCGGACACTCCGGCCACAGCGCTCGAACAAGATCGAGCCAGCCCCCGAGCCTTTCTCTAAACTTGCGAGGCCGGGCGTAACCCGAGCTTCCGAGCTGATTCACGAGGCCGCATTCGCCAAACAGGGGAACGCATTCACGACCTTTCGCAATGAAGCATCGATACGACAGCCACGTGAACAGATCGAGCGCCGCCGGAGAACACGAGAGCGCCTTCGCGGCCTCCATATCCGTCGGGATCGGATGCTCTATGATCTCCCGAAAGAACTCCTCGCTGAGCACGATCTCGTTCTGCAAGTCGCCAGGAAGCGTGTCTTGTCCAAAATTTCGCGCGTACCAGATCCGCGCTTCGGTCATGAAGTTGAATCGGGCGCGATGGATTACTGCCGCGCGCTCACGCTGTGTATCGGTCCCGAAGAAGATCGTTGCCCCGAAGATCCGCTGGAACGCCCCCATGAGTCGCCGATACTGCGTTCCACCCTGCTGCATGCCGAACGTGTCGAGCATCTGGGCGGCGCTACGGAAACGAATGACGCGACTCTGCTGCTTAATCGCAAGCGTCGCGAGGAAGATCGGCACGAGCCGGTCCTGACCCCAAGGCAGTCCGTACGCAGGATGTCCGGTGACCTGAAGAAGGAACTGGCCGTTCCGGCGCTCATGCAAAAGCTGCCCCGCCTCCGGCTTCTTCACCGGCAACCCACAGAGGACGAATGGACGCGACGCGAATCCGAGATTCTGGCTTGCTTCCTGCCGCTTCAAACGCACGCAGGCTATAGCTTCAGCGCGGCGAAGGCGCTGCTTCGAGACAAGCAGCTCGCCGTGAAACTCACGAAGAATCGCGCCGGCCGATTTGAGGCCGGACGCGCATGACGATCGTTCTTCCACCGGTCAGTTCATGACCGAAAGCGCCGAGCTTGAATGTGACGGTTTTGTGCCAATCGCGTCCCGCAACCCGACCTCATCCGGACGGGCACGTCCTGCTAACGTGTTGCAAACACGTCCAATCGCGTCTGCTGTTTAGCTTGAGGTACCAAAAAGCTAGTGTGTGTATTTTTGAGAGCGGAAGTGGCGAAATTGGCAGACGCACAGCCTTGAGGTGGCTGCGCCCGCGAGGGCATGGGAGTTCAAGTCTCCCCTTCCGCACCAGAATTGCACATGCAGCCAGACTCTGCCTGAGCCAGCAAGTATTAATATATCCGGCAAAGCACGTCGGCCGCCGCAGTCTTCCGAAGATCGCTCGTTGCTATAACCGCTGACATCACATGACGGTTCTTCACACGGTCACGAAGGCGTTTGCTGGCCATCCCTGACATTCTACGCCCGATCGTGATCGCGCCCTACCGGTTCTCGCCCGGCAACCCGGCTTCGCGCACGGGCGCGGGCGGATTGCCGATTGCTTCTCCATCCGCGGGCAAGATGATGTTCTGATAAGTCGCCGAGCTTGGTTCAGCCGTGAAAGGGTCTGAGTCGACATAGACGGGGTCGCCGTTCGCATCGGCGACTTGCACGAACAGACCTGCGGCCGCGGCAGTATCGTTCCCGCCAGGATAATTGATCAGGAAATACCCGGTCTTGTCCGTGTAGGCGAATCCGAAAGCCCGCTGAAACGTCTTCTCCGCATCGACAAGAAATACCGTGTATGCGGCAAGCGGCTGCAGGCCGGAATCGAACACGCGCCCATGGAGCGCCCATCCTTTGGGCGACACCTGAGGCGCCGGCGTGGCCAGTTGTTCCTGTACCGCCGCCGCGCGGCGCGCAGCCGTCTGGCCGGCGGCCGCCACGGCTTCCGCCTTTTTGACGGCCGGATCGCCGGGACCATATTGCGCGTTCAATGCTGCAGCGGTGCGGGTGAGGCGGGAAACGCGCGCCTGCAATACGAGTTGCAGCTGGCCGGCGGTGTCCGTCGCACGCGCGTCCAACGCTGAAAGCCCGGAGCCGACCTGCTCCCGGAGCTGCGAAATATTCGAGTCTGTTTTCGTCGTATTTGCGGCCATCGTTATCCCTTCAGGTTCCCGGTACACGTGCTCGCCGGGACCACCGAAACATTGTTTACGTTCACTACGGCGGTCCCTTCGACAAACAGGCAGTAGGTGGAAATATTCTGAGTCGTGATGTTCATCGCGCCAACGGTCAGGCCCGAAGCGAGCACGGGAAAGCCGGGACCTTCCTGGAACCGGTTACTCGTGGCCTGAAGGGATACCGCAAGCAGCCACGCATCGAGAGCGGCAGTGAGACGCGGGCCATCCACCCAGCATTGGTTATTTGAAAAGATCAGGCTGTCGCGCGTAAAGATCAGGACATTGGAATAAGCATGCCCGCCGAGAGCACGCGCCTCAAGCTGGCACACATTGTTCGTGAAAACGATGCCGCCGTTCGCTTGCGTGATTTGCTGGGCGCTGGTCTGGAACGCAGCGGCGCCTGAATTGTAGAGGCTGGAAAAAGAGGCCGCGCGTCCCGCTGTTTCGATCGCCGTACCCAGATTCATGATGAGCACCGTCTGGGCGACTTCTGTGTCCCCCGAGCCGACGAGCGTACCTCCGCATGCGAAGTGATTGTTGACGATGCTGAACGTTCCGAAGCCCTCCACCGTAAGCGCCTGCGCCAGCGGGACGCGCACTACATTGTGCTCGATGCGCAGCGCCGGCAGCCCCGGTTCGTAAATGGTTGAGGCGGTTGTGAGCGTCGAAGCGGTGCTGAAAGCCGGCGGCGAGATCAGCATGCCGCAGATCCCCGCACGGAATCCGGTTCCGCCCGATGGGGCTTTGCCGGGCGCTGTCCAATCGCGCGTTTCCACAACCTGGTTGCGGCTGATATCCGCCTTTTCGGCGTGCAGGATAAAAATGCCGCAGATCCGTTGCCCGGGCGTGGATCCGTAATCCGTGATCGTGTTGTCGCGTATCGTCAGATTCTCGACGTCGGGAAGGCAGATTGCGCCGTAGCCGAATGCGGAACTGCTGGTCGCGATGGCGGCAACGGTCACCTGCATGGCGTTCGTAATCTGGTTCGACCCGATGCTCAGATTTTCGATGCTGATCACTTCGAGCGCCGTTCTCAGATCAAAAAAGCCGACCGGGCCGATGCCGCACAGACCTATATTGCGGATGCGATTGCGGTGAATCTGAATATTGGTGAGCTTGTCGCCTGCAATTACGGTCCCGCCGCCGGGAGCGCCGCCGCCGGTCACGATGGTCACCGTGCCGGGGCACGGGTCCTGCTCCACGATGATGACGCCGATGATGATTCCTGTATCGTTCCCCTTCGCGTCAACAACCGAGAGGCTGCCGAGCGTGATGCCGTTTCTGCCGCTGTCTTCGATTTCGTTCTCGACAACGAGAACATCCTGCGAGGGGCCGGCGATCTGAATACCGCCGGGATTTGTGAAGGCTGCGGATGCTGCGGCCGTTTGTGCGCCGAGGTCCGCAGCCACGATTGCAGGAATCCATTCCAGCCCGGAGCGAGTGCCCTGCGCTCCCACCCAGTTGTGGCTGATGCGGATTTCAAGTCCGCTCACCCACACCGCCGGCCAGGTGCTGCGCACGTTGGCCATGGCGATGCGATTCTTCCCGATTTCCAAAAGGCGCACCGCAGCGGCAAGGATGGCTGGACGGTTCGAACCAGTGATTACAAGGTCTTCCACACTGATATCCAGCGTGGGCGTGCGTGATGCGGCCGAGCGTTCGCGGACGCGCGGCGCAGGCTCGGGCGGCGCAGGCTGGGACGGCGGCGCCGCGAGCCTGCCCGTGCCGTCGATCAATACTCCGACGTCGCCCGCGTCCGCTTCCACTACGAATGACTCGAGGCGAATGTGCTGCGAAGCCGCAATCGTAATCACCGCTGTGAACGCGCTGGCGGCTGCCGCGGAAGCTGGGCGCGCCAGGATCACAGGCGGCTGTTCGGAGGGCGAGGCGAGACGAGTCTGCCAGCCACAGCCGCGAATCACCACGTCGCGACGATTCTCGATGAAAACGCGCTCGAAGTAGCGGCCGGGAAGAATGCACACTTCTCCGCCCGCCGCCGGCAGGCTTTGAATCGCAGCCTGGATTGAAGTGAACTGGCCCTTGCTATCGATCCCGTCTCCAACCGTGACCGTGCAGCAGCAGCCGCAATCGCCTGTGCCCGGCTGCAAGGGCGGCCATGGCGTGCGGCAATCCGTGTTCCCCAGGGGGCTGAAGCTGACGATCGCGAGCGGCGTGCGGTGATGATGAATGCCGCGCGGCGGCGCTTTGGCCAGCTTGTCGATCGAGCCATCCGCTGTGCGCGCGGCAAACGTCCAGAAATCGCCGGTGATGAATGAGCCCGCGGCTTCCCTCAGGTCGAAGGAAACCGTGATGCCGTTTTCAAGTATCAGCAGCGTACCCGCGGGCGGCACGGGTATATCGCCCCCGCCTGCCGCGTCGAGGTCCCACCAGACCGTTGTTCCATCGCTCAGGTAGACCTTTCCGGACTGGTCCCACCGGCGAATGCGCGTGTGGCTGGTATCCGTGATGTTGAAAGTTCCGGAAACCGGCGAGACCAGCGTAATGGTCCTGGCGGCGAAGTCGATGGCGTCGATCTGGTGCAGTTCGCCCGGCTTTCCGGCGAGCTCGAGCGAATCGTCGATGACTTCGATCCAGGCGCCGGGCGCGAATCCGAGAACCTGATCGCGGCCGAGGCTGACTACCGTGAGCACGCTCGCAGGACCGCCCTGGCTGTTCGCGCCGGCCGAGATGGCAGTAACCGCCGTTATCACCGATGCGTTCTCGCGCGACCATTTGAATGTGGCCGTGCCGGCGGGCAGCCGCGAGCGCATGGGCGATGTCGCCGCAGATCCGGATCGATGGATCTCGACGCGATAGAACTGATTTTCCTGCCCTGTATAGCCGGTCTCGGAACTGAGGCAGCACGGCCCCGATGGTTTCGACGCCACCGGACCGGTGGTGAGCAGACCGGCCGAAGAAGCAGGCCACTCGACGGGCGAGCCGCACGTCGCGCCCGGCTGCACGGGCATCAGTTTTACCTGCCAGACGGTCTGCAGGCGCCCGGTAGTATCCACCCCAACCGCTTTATCGACGAGGTCCGCATCCTCTATATGTGTGACCGGCCGCGTCCAGACATCGAGGTATGCGAGGAACGGTCCGTTCCCTTCGATCGGCGGCGGGTTCGGCAGAAACGGTTGCTGGAAGTAATCGATTGCACCGGTTTCGCTGGCGGGCGGCGGCTGTGGTGAATTGGAGAGTTCAGCCAGAGCCGGGTCCCATACGGCCGCCGCGGGATCGCCGTGATTTTCGGCGAGGAGTCCGTCCACATACATGCGGCCAGGGCCAATGGAAACGGAATTATTGCCGCCCGCGGAGGAAGCCGTAATCAGGAACGCCCAAGGAGTGGTAGCCGGGTACGCTGCGCGGCCTGCGATATCCAGCGTTCCGGCCTGCGTGCGGCGCGAAAGTTCGGCAAGCCACTCGTTCCAGTCGGAATCGAGTTGCACGCGTCCCTGCTGCATAACTACCCCGCTGTAGTTCTTGCGCGGGTCGAATGTGTACCGGCTGTTATCGAACGCCAACGTTTTCCTCCGTCAGTTCTGATAAATGATTCCGAATTCCAGGCCAGCGGGGATAAATTCCTCCATCCGGACGCGCAGGTCTGATTCTCTGAGCGGCGCAAGCACAAAATGAAATGCGCCCATTTCGCCGCCATCGTCCGCGCCGCGGCGGATTGCATCCGGCGTGTCGGGCAGCAGCTTCGAATAGCCCGCGGCTCCATACCGCGTGGTGAAGAACACGGGCTGCGGACCCGCAAGAACCTCTTCCACGCACTCGAACCGCCGCGGCGTTTTCGCGCCTGCGGGAAGGAAGCTGAAGCGCACGCAGCCTTCCTGCCGGCGATCCGCAATCAGCGGAGTGGCCCACGCATCGCGGGGCGATATCGCAGCCCAAAAGATCGTATTTGAGACCAGGGGCAGCAGAGACGCATGTGCATTGCCCACCACGGTGCAACCTTGCAACGTGAGCGCGCCGCCGGCACTCGCGCCGTCGAGTCCCGCATACGCGACCAGCGTTCGACTGGTGGCATCGATGACGCTGTCGCATCCGCAGACTTCAACGAACTCGCCCGCGCGCACGGCGCCCACAATCGATTTCTGAATTTCAACGCGCAATCCCGCCGGTTCCGCCATCAGCCCCGGAGCCGCGCCGTGTCGCGGGTTGCCCTGCGTATCGGTGGACCACCCCGGAACGAGCGTGCAGTGCAGGATCGAGAGTGCGCTTAAAGCGTTCGGGCTTCCGTCCGGCGCCGCGGCCGGGACATGCACGAGCGCGGCCGGCGCCGAAGTCGCAGGCGCCATGGACGGTTCGCCGGCGATCAGCAGGCCGTTGATGACAAACGTGCTCGAACGGGCGCCGGTCACACTGATTTCGCCATTCAGCAGCACCGTGGGACGCGAGGCGTCCGCGGCTCTGAGTTCGAGCGTCGCGCCAGCCGGTAGAGCGATGCTCAGTCCCGCTGGCTGCGGATAGGTTTCGCTGTGCTCGATCTCAACTGCGACCTGCCCTGCGCCTGCGAACTGCGCCGTCGCGAAATCGAGCGCCTGCTGCAGCGTGGCGTACCGCGGAGTCGCCTCGTTATCCGGAAAAGGGAAGATCGAGGCGGGATCCTCAACCGTAAACGTGTCCGAGCGCTCGTACTCTCCGCCTCCCGTATCCGCGTTAAAGCCGTAGAAATAAGAAGTGGTAAGCGCGGGAGCGTTCGCGCCCGGCGCCGGAGGAGTGAGCGCCAGTCTGCCCAGCTCCGGATCCACGGTGATCGCATACGGACTGTTGGCGTCGGGCAGATTGATCCAGGCGGCATCGGGTCCGGATAAGTTCGCCACTCGAATCTGGTAGGGATTGACCAGCTTGCCATCCAGATACAGCGCCAGGCTTTTGGTTTCACCGTAATAGTGTGCGCCCACGCCGTTCTGCAGATCGTCGCAGAGCACGCGCCGACGAAGACGGTCCGCCACATTCGCCGGTATGGCAGGGTCAGTGATGTCCTCGCCCTGCGGAAGAGCGCGATGGAACACCCGCATATCCATGCCTAGGGAACCGAAGCGGAAGCAAAGCGGATCGGCGGCGCTGGGCACGGCGGCGGCTTTGGTGATGCTATAGGCGTTCATCGACCACAGAAAGATGCCGATGTTCTGGATGTTCTGGCGCCCGCGCCTGTTCTCAATGCGCCTCACATCCACTTTGTGGGCGGTGCGATCGAAGCCGGTATCGATATACAGGCCCGGCTGCCATCGCCGCAGATCCGGAGCGGAGAAGTTATGCGGCCGGATATGCTTCATGTACTGCGTATCCGCGAGAATCTGAAAGAACTCGACGGCATGCGCGCCCCAGCCCGTCACATCGCGCGCCAGTTGCTCCATCACGAGCACCGTCCCCTTTCGGCGGCGAAATGAGATGGTCTCGGCAACCGCGGCGCGCGGGTTATCCACTGCCGGCGCCATGCCCCGGATCGACTTGTACCCGATCAGGTCGCCGATATAGGGAATGACCCATGGCGCGCAGGTTTCGATGAACTGGTCATCGTAGAGCTGGTCGAGGTCTTCGCCCATCACCGCGATCTGTTCCTGAATCAGCAGCAGCAGCGATTCGAGCGGACCTCGCTCCACGTTCAGGCTCTGCGCCACCTGCGCGTCGCGCAGCCGATACAGCGCCGGCAGCAGATTAAACAGGTCGAAGCTCATGCGATGCGCCTCATGCGATGCGCCTCATGCCATGTCCCTCAAAATGACGCCGTTCGGCCCGGGATCGAGAACCAGAATTTCAGCCGGCATCGGCAGTGACGCGGGATTTGCGACCGGACGATATGGACAGATACGCGTGGGCGAGCCGGAAGACAAACGCGCCAGCGTCACTTTCTTCGCCAGCCACGCGTGATACGCGGCGAGAGAGTAGTTGCCGGAAGTGAGATCGCCGCCTGCGCTGGTTGCGCCGACTTGCAGCTTCGTCACGTTGACCGCCACAACGCCGCGCACGGCCTGAACGAAGGCATCGATCTCGTCCGACGACACGCCCTGACCAAACGTGCGGTTCGCAAAACTGTAGTTCTGCGCCAAAGCGGCGAGCACGGCGGTTTTCACCGCCTTCGGGTCATATGCCGGATCGCAACGCAGGTCGGCCTCCACGGTGAACAGGGTTTCGAGAAACGACACGGCATGAATCGGAATCAGCGGATTTCCGTAATCGTGAAGCGCGGAGATCAGATTGCCGAGCGTCGGATTGCCTGGCGGCAGCGCCACACCGCCCGCAGACGCCACCGTCAGAAACACGCCCCGGCCGGGCCCGCTCGGAATCCAGATGGCGTAAGCCTTCGTGATGCCGGCGAAGGTTGCAGCGAAATTCTGATAATCCGCAATCGAAACGGCGCGGCCCAGCGTCAGCACGGAGAGCGGCGCGTTCGAACGAACGTCCGCAATCGACTGCGCATCCTGACCGCCGGTGGCCGCCTGTGGGTTGGTGACGCCGCTGACGCCCAGCGGACGATCGATAAGAGTTGTAATCGACCCTGCCCCGACATTCCCGGCGCTCCCAAGGCCGACGCGATAAGTCGCCTGCACGTTGTTCTGTCCGGTTGGCAGCCTTGAGCCTTCCACTCCGTCGCCGAACTGAATGGGCGCCACACCGGCCGGCTGGTTCAGGGTTGAGAACACCTGGGCGGTGGGAGCCGCGTTGTACAAAGTAGGAAGTTCGTTCCATGCCGCTCCGTTGGCGCGCACCATCAGCGTGCTCTCCCCGCCCGTCGGAGTGGGCGCCTGAACGAAAGTCAGCGGCGCCTGCTTGAGGGTGAATCTCTGGTTCGGCGTTGCGGCCGATCCGTTCCCCAGAATCTCCGTGGTGCTCTGGCCGGCGGTCGCGACACCGACGTTCGCATTAACCGCTGCGGTGGCTCGCTCATAGCAATTCAGGAGATTCGATGCGAGCCCGAGCCTTGTATGCGGGGCGGGCGTGGTGACGGTCTGGATCGAAGAGACGATTGCGTACTCCTGCACCACCGGATCGTCGCTCGATGAAGCGGCAAGGCTCAACTGCGATAGCGCGGCGCTCAGCGTCCCCGTGCGGCCGCTCGAATCCGCGATGCGCAGGTTCAGCGTGCCCGTCGAGGTTTCCCAATCGACGGCGGGGATCGGAGCCGGATCGATGATGGTCGCCACCGATCCCATACTCAATGTTGTCGAGCCGCTGTCATCATCGGGAACAAACGGCAGCGCCGCGCGCAGGCTCACTTTCTGGGCCTTGCCGCTTACCGCGATAGCTTTGATTCCGGCCAGATCCGGCCGCAGTTCCTTCAGATGGATCTCCGCGCCGTACAGCGGACCATTCAGCGGCTGCTCGGCGGCGGGCAGCGCCTCGCTTTGCGTGAGCACGGAGGTGGAGCGCGTGCCGGCATAGCACGTGGAAAGATTCGCCACCGTGTCGGTCTTTACGCGGCTGATCTTTGCGCTCATGCTGAACCCGGATCGCGAGATGGCAGTCACCGACTGGATTCGATACAGCGTGACGAGACCCGCCGGCGATCGCGATTTCTGCTGGTCGGGCACGATCGATACCAGCCAGCTTGCGGGCGACAGTTTGGAATAGACCGCGTCCAGATCCACCAGTTGATCCCCGGCGAGCTGGTTGCCATCCACCGGATTCACGCCGAATATCCATTCGGTTTTGCTGGTGTTCAATTGGGTTGCAAGATGGCCCTGAATCTGACTCGTCAACATCTGCGGGTTGACGGCGTTATAGCCAAACAGAGCCGCTCGCTGGCGCAGCGCGTAAAACACCGGGGCGTTCTGCGCGGGCGCGACGCCGGCCGCAGCGTCTCCCAGCGCTTCCGACCACGTGACGAGCGTGCGCTTTTTTGCCGGGTCCGCGGTTACGGAGGTGACCAGCCGAACGTCCCAGTTTTGACTCGCCGCGCTCTGCGCTCGTTCGTTTCCGGCGATGAGGATGGCGTCGCCGGGCTGCAGTTGCGTCGCCGCGCCTTCCAGATACACGCTCGTGTCCCCGGTCTGGGGTATCCAGGGCGCGCCGGTCTGGACGCGCATGGCGTTCCAGTCGGCTTTCGCAAGAATGTCCGCCGATGTCTCGAAAGTCTGCGGCTTCTGTCCCTGCCCGGGAATGCTCTGAACCTGCGTTCCCTTCGGTATCGTGATTGCCGCCGTGGATGGATCAGAGGGTAAGCCGGTTGCGGCTTTCAGGGAAAATGCGAGATAAACCGAGGCCGATACGCCTGGCGAAGGTTGATAACCGATGAGCCGGGACAGCTCCACGAGCGACCGCAACTGCACAGCCGTCCGCAGATAACTCTCATTTGCCAGCCGCTCCTGATAGAACGTGAGGACATCGAGCATCACGGAGGTGGCGTCGAGCAGCGCGATGGTGAAATCATCGTTGTCGCGCGTCGTCAGGCCCGCAAGCGCGGGGTAATCGGAGCTCGAAAGCCGGGCCAGCATCGAGTGTTTGAACGTGGCCCATGTGCCCGTGCGATACGCAACCGCCGGCAGGCCTGGCGCATTCTGCTCGCCCTGGGGCGTCTGGACGGACGTGCCGAGGCAGCATCCGCAGGCGCAGTCTGGCGTTCCCGTGCAGCAGCTCATTTGCCGCCCTCGAGCGTCAGCGTCAACTGCCCGTGATTGGGAAAGCTCCGATCATTATCGAGGCGCGCGATCTGAAAAGGCCCCAGCGGGATTTCGCCGCGGCTCAGGTAAATCGGAGTCCTCACGCCCTGTGGCGCAAAGGTCGTGGCCGTCACGCTCAGAACGCCGGGCACTTTGCGCGCGGCCGCGTAAATCGGGCTGAGATACACCGTCTGGCCGAACGTGAAATTGTCACGATGGAAGAGGCCGTTCTCCCCTGTCGCCGATTTTCCGCTGCCAAGCACCTGCAGCAGGGCTTCTTCCACATCGCTGCGAAAGTAATCGGGATCCACACATACCGCCAGCGTGATCCCCAGCGGAACATATTCCGGCGATTCCAGCTCAATGTCCTGTCCGGCCAGCCTGTACCGGTTGATGTTCCGGCGCAGCGCCTTGATGAGAGATGGCGTGAGATTGCCCGCGCCGCGTGGCTCTCCCGTGATGAAGACGGTGTACCAGCTTCCTGTCCAGCGCAGCGTCGCCACCGCGTTCTCGATCTGCGGATTCATCTCGGCCACGCGCACGTAATCGGGCATGGTTACCGCACGCTCCTGCGTCATGAATGCCTGAGGCGCGCGCCGGCGAATCTGGTCCGTTGTTTCCGGATCGGTCCCGCCTGTTGCGGGCAGCGGATTGGTACACGATTCAATGCGCGGATCGCCCGCAAAGAACACCAGTGACTCCGCTCCCACGTTCCCCGCAGCGCCGTTGCCGATGCGATAAGACGCCGTGAAAGTCGTTCCAGAGACGGGCCGGAATCCGTTGACGCCATCGCCAAAACGCAGCCGCGCAGTTCCATCGGACTCCGTTTCCACAACGAACTTCTTATCGGTGGGCCCGTCCGCGAGCAGATCCGGCTGGGGCGTCCACTGGCTGGTGACGCCGTTCAGCGTCCCGGTAAGCTCGATCGCTGGAACCGCGTCTGCGGCACCCCAGTGCATCAGCGCGTAAGCCGAGAGCGCCGGATTCGGCTCGCCCGAGAAACTTCGCACGCTGATCAGTTCGGATGCCGAGGTGAACAGCGAGCCCGCGGTATCGAGCGTGACGCCGTTGAACTGCTCGAGCAGAACCGGCGTCAGCACTCCCACGCCGCCCGAAAGCGGCGCGTAGACCACGAGAAGGTTGAATGTGCCGGGGTCCGCCAGGCTGCCCTGCGTGAGTACGCCGATCGAGGCAGGCCAGGCAAGTGGATTCGCGGCCTCTACGGTGAGATACGGATTGTCCGCGCTGTCCTTCAGGTCGAACGTGCCCGTGTTGGGCAGCATCGCGGGTCCGGGTGGGAAGCTCGCGGGCGCCGTGGCGGGCGGAACGTACGCCGCGGGTACTCGCAGGAATCTCGAGTGCCCGTTCAGGCGTTTTGGCGCGTAGTTCGCGTCGGCAGGGTTGATGGAGAGATCGGAAAAGCTTTCCACGGCGACCGGTCCGGCCACGCCTTCCGGTCCGCCAGGCGGGTTGTAGACGATCGTGAGATCGAAATTCCCCGCATGCGCCGCATTGGCCGATGCGATCACCCCGAAGTTCGCCGGCCATGCCGCAGGATCCGCGGCCGCGATCGTCAGAGAGACGAATCCATTCGCGTCTGTGAGGCTCGCATATCCACTCAGTGGCAAGCGCACGATCTCGCGCGTGACCGGACTTGTCGCAACAGGCAGAGGCACAGCCTGCGTCAGAGGCGCCTCGGGCACCACCGGCCGGTAGCGCACGGGCAGAGGCGTGGGAGCTGCGGGCCGGCACCTGTCGCCAGCCGGATTCGGCGGCCGGAACAGAGCCGGCAGAGGAACCGGCGGCAGTGCGATGTCCGTGAACGACAGACCCTGATCAGCCAGCACCACGTTTCCTGACGCGACGCTCACATCAGTGAGATTGTGCGTCTCGCCTTTCGCATCCACATACGTGGAAGAGAGGCAGACCGGAAACGGCAGCGCATCATCCTTCGACCACTGGATCTCCGTCACCGGCGCCGGCTGCTGCGCCGCGGAGGTGATCGGCTTGCCTGTGCCCTCTTCGAAGAGTGGATCCACAAGCGTCTGACCGCGGCCATCCTTCGTCGCCACCTGCGTCAGCCGTACCGCGCAGCGATGCCGCAGGTCCGCGTCCGCGGCGTTCCCGGTTTGAGGGCCGATCACCTCTTCGAAGATCAGCACGTCTCCCGGCTTCAGATTTTCGAGCGTGCCGGCAAGCGTGGCCTCAGTGGCGCCCGCGGGCAGACAGCAGTTCGTATCGCCCCAGGCGTAAAAAGTCAGCTTGTTGTGCTCGGGGAAAAGCGTCGCGTCCTGCATCGGTTCGAAAGCGACCACGCCCGCGAGCAGCGCGCGCTCCTCGTTGCCCGAACCCGGCTTCAAATTGGCGGGCATTCCCGGCGCGGAGGTGTAAAAGCGCGTATCGGCACGATGCAATGTGAATTCCGCTGAGACCTGCACTTGTATCCACGCCCGCGCGTTGCTGCCGTCATGAACGCGATAGTCCACCAGCAGCGCGTGGCGTCGCAGCGATACGCGGCTGCGCGCCGTCTGCAGGTACGCTTCCGTCGCAACCGCGTCCTGCCGGTAGCTCAGATAATCCCCGACATACGCCATCAGCTCGACCAGCGCGATTCCCAGATCGGCTTCGCTCGCGGCGCCCCAGTTCGGCAGCAACTGGTTCATGCGGTCGAGCATGACGGTTCGGAACGAGCCGTAGTCTTTGGCGAGGTAATTGATGGCGGGCGGCGCGGGCAGGTCCGGCGGACAGTTGCACGGAGCCGGAGCGCAGTCGAAATCCGGACCGCATTCCACTTTGAAGGAGAATTCGATTTCCGCCAGCTCAGGGTCAAAGCCTGCGAGCGCTTCCGTTATTTCGAACGGACCTTCCAGCGCCTGCGTCGCATTATTCACGAGCCGGAGGGTATAGGGCGAAAAGTCGCCAGCCTTGTCGACGCGAATCACCAGCGTATTCGCGGCATCCGGCAAACCTGTAAAATAAGCGCTCTCCGCCGCGGTCGCTTCGGGCGGCGGCGCCGACGCCGGCGCGATCCATTGCGTCTCGATTCCCGTGATGCTTTCTCCGCCCGTGATGAGAACGTTTGAAGGCGCAAGCCCCGCGGGCGCGGCTTTGAGGCAATGCAACAGCAACGTTCGCTGGCGCTCGCTGTTGAGCGGGATCGCGTCGTGATCCAGAACTTCGAGATAATCGATGCCGTTTACCGCAGGATTGCCCAGCACCGCGGCCTTGCGGTTCTGGTTGCAGCAGTTATAGATCATGCGGCGCTCCCATAGACGAAGGTGGCGACCTGAGTCACATCGCTGCTGTGCGGCGTGTAAGAGACCGTCACGGTGAGAACGCTCTCATCGGCCGTCGCCGTGACGGACTGCACGTGCACGTAATTACTGAGCCACTTCTGCAGCGCCGCCTGCACGCTGAACTGCGTGGCCGCTGCAAGCTCCACGCTATTGGGCGCAAACGGCAGTTGCAGCAGTCCGCTGCCGAAATCCGGCAGGTTCACACGCTCGCCGGGCGAGGTGAACAATACCTGCTCCACAAGCTGGCGAATATATTCGCCCAGCGGATCCGCCGTGCGCCCCCGGCCATCGAATCGATATGGGAAGTTGACGTTCATCGGCATTTACGTCGCAAGCACGCGCGTTTGCGCCGATACCGGAACGAGCGGCGTTCCCGTGGGCGCGCAGATGGACACGCCCGTTATAATTACGACGGGCTGAGCCTGAGAGGTGACGCGAACCGCCCCGGAGATCCACTGGCCCGTGACGCACGGCCCGTTTCCCCCGAGCGGAACGAAGCCGCAGCCCGCGATCACGTATGGCGACGCGATGGTCGCGATGGCCATGCCGGATACCAGCACGCGCGGGCTGGTCGCAGTCGGTATCGCCTGCCCGCCATGCGAGCAGAGCACCGTGGCACCCGTATGCAGAATCGGAGCCGGCATCGCTATATCACCGTAAGCGCGCCGGCGTTGATGTCCACCGCCGGACCGATCAGGGTGATCGCCGCGCCCTGCCCGTTGCTGATGTAAATGCCGGTTGCGTTCACGACGATCATCGCTCCGCTCGCGCTCTTGAGTACAATGCCGCCCGTAGCCGGCGTCGGCGGCGCGTCGCTGACCAGCAGCATGTTTTCCCCAGTCGTCTGGAGCACGATGTTCTGGCCCGGCGGAATCGGCGGAGGCGCCGTCGCCAATGCCGGCACGTCAGCCACAAGCCCCCAGAACCCGCCCGTCCAGATCGGATAATCCGGCTCGCCCTGCTCGAACTCCACCCACACCTGCGAGCCGATCGGCGGCACGATAAAGCAGCCGGCCTGAATCCCCGCCGCCGGCACGCACGGCATGGCCCAGGTCGACGGAGTCTCCCCAAGCACATCCGGCACCTGTGCCATTACGCGCCCGATCTGCTGCGGGTCAACGTTATTAATCACCGTGCCGCGATATTTTCCGTAGAACCGCCGAGGATTATCGCCCGGCGATGCTGGCTGTCTGCTCATGCGTTCACCCTGGGCACTGTGGATACCAGGCCGTTCCGAGTCAGCGTGAAATCCTGCTTGTATTCGCCGCGTTTGATGCGATGCTTTACGCTTTTCACGTAGTAAAGACCGTCAAACGCCACCCCCGCGCCACGCACGCCAACCAGTTGACGCGCCTTCAGCACGCCGCCGTACCGCGCGACGTCCAGGCTTCCCTCGCAATTCACCGCTTCGGCGTTCTGCGCCGCCGCGGCCATGCCCATCATGATGGCCTGCGGAATCGGTTTCTTCGCCAGATCGTCTCGCAACGGCGTAAGATCCGGCGGCAGTAAGTTGGTGGGCAGTGGCGGTATAAGTCCCAGCGGCGGATTCAACGGAGTAATCGGCGGCAGCGGAATGGGAATGCTGACGCCGGTTTCAGAGTTATAGATGTACACGAGCGGAATCCTGTTCTTCTGCTGGTCGAATGAAAAACGCATGTTTTCCACGTTGGTATAAGCGTCCATATCGATGTTCAGCGCCGGCTGTGGCGTCCCCACCTTCACCTGCGGCCCCCAGTAGGCCTTGCTGATGCCCGGCGCGGGACCAGGGTCGATGTAGAACACGTAGCCCGCCTGATCGGCCAGATAGCGGATGTACTGGAGATCCGTGCCCTGCTGGCTCGGAATCTGATCGATCGGGAGCGGCACAAACAGCAGCACGCTCGGGATTACGATCGGCAGAACACCCAGGATGGAGTACTTGAGCAGCAGCACCGTCACTCGCGCCTCGGCCGGCATCGCCGGGAACGGAAAGCCGCTCAGGATGGACTGGTCCATCAACACCGTCAGGTCCTTGCCCATCAGCGTCACGGTCGAACTCGACCCCTTGTCGCCTGGCGCGATGTGGTTCTCTGTAATCACGCCATCGATCAGCACGTTGGTTACGCCGTTCACGATCGCCGAAATCACCACGCGCATGAACAGCAGCGGCATGCCGTTCGAAAGCAGAAACAGAATATTCAGCGGCGATTGCTTGTCGATCAGGAATGTCAGCTTGAACCCGCTCTGGCCGGTATCGTCCACCTGCACCTCGACGTCGGAAAGCGCGTCCATCACTGGTCGCGGCGGCGTCAGCGGGATCACCGGACCCATCAGGAGGTTGAGCTGAACGTGCTTAAGGAGCAATCGGCGCTCCCGGCACGCCCTGCGGCGTGGTGATGTTGATCGTACTGCCTGGCGGATCGACGAGAGAATTCGGATCTACGGCGCCGTTCGCATCGCAGATCAGCCAGAAGATCAGAGGATCCCCGAGATATCTGGCCGCGATCAGGTCCAGACGGTCGCCCTGCTTTACCGTATGCTGCGCAATGGTCGCGAAGTTCGGCGCGCCTGGCTGAGGCACGATCCTCCGCGTCAGATAGGTGATCTGCGAACCATCGGGCGCGGTATAAGTCAGCGTGCCTGAACCGTAATATCTGCTGTCCGGCGGAAAGTTGACCGGCGGTACCAGCCCCGACTGTATAAGTTGCTGAAGCGGATAATTCATGGCAGACCCGATAACCCCAGTACGCTGATGGCCGCACTTTGCGCTTTCTGCGCCATCTGCTCTTTATTCGCGAGATAGGTCATGTACAGGCGGCCACCGGGATGCGAGAAACCCAGATCGTCCACACTTAGAACCCGCATTCCAAGGCTGACCTTCGCCCGGATAGGATTCAGGTTCGGATCGAACGCCTCTTCTGTAACTGAGAAGTCCGTCAGCCGGACCGGAACCACTCGCGTTTTGCTCCAGACGAACAACGTGAGCGGCTGTTCGAGCGGAATGATTTCGAGCGTGCCGGCATTCGCCATCGCGTCGTCGGCCTGCAGCGTCTCGACGGTCGGATTCACCAGCATCTCGAGCTGCGCGAGTTGTGGATGCAAACCGAACTGTGTGGCCGTTGGATTCTGGGCTGGAAACTCGAGCTGGTCTGTAGCGTCGAGCTCGGCTTCGATTTTGATGGTTTCAACAGCCGGGCCGCGGATGCGCATCGCGTCCACGCGAGTGCCGTCCTGCCCGCCCTGCACTGCCTGGATCTGCAGGGTGCGGCTCACGGAATCCGGGTTATACTGCAGCGCGATGACGCTGCGCACAGCAGAGGTGTCCGGGTCCATGGTGACGATGCCGCCGCGAACGAGTCGAGGAGAGAGAGGGGAACTCACGGTAGTATGTCGACTATTGTGCAGTGAATGTCATATCGACGCTCCACTTACGAAGGGACGTTTATAAGGTCGCCAGGTGAAAGGCCCAGCGTCTTAGTAAGTGGTCTCGCGAGCCGGAAGAATCACTCATATCAGTGAACCGGCCTCTGGCGCGGAATGCGGTCAAATACACGGCTTGAGTTTGTAGGGCCGTATTCAACCTGCCATTTGGCAGGATCGTCAAAGAATCTGTCAAATTCCTCTTGGGTCCATCCCAGCTTTTCTGCCATATCCCTCATCTCCTTAAACTGATACCAAGGGCTATGCCCCCAAACGGCCTCGCCATCGTTCAACGCGCGACCGGTGTTGGCATCTCTTAATCTGCCGTCCGTCGTCCTCCCAGCACGCGCCAGAATCTGGGCCTGAGTTTCGGCGGCAGGCGGTTTGCGGACTATGTAATGACCCGGCTGAGGCGGCTCGAAGTCTTTCATCGGTACCGCGCCGGGCCGAGCAACCTCTACCTTCGGAGTTGATTGCTTGTGCTGGGTTCCAGTCTTTTCGGTGGCGGAATACGTTCCGCGGGTTCCGCGACCGGGTGGTTGCCGCATCGGGCGGCTCGCTGGATCAACCACCGGACCCGCGGTGGAACCGGCAGACGTCCGCGCCGTCGTGGCTGGTGTCGGCTCCGTTGGTTGCACCAGCGGTTGCATCGGACCCGGAGCAGGCATGTCCTCACGAGGCGGAGCCTTCTCAACCAGCGCGCCGGGCGCTTGGCCAGGATCCTGCGCGGTACCCGCGAGCGGCGGCGCCCCGGGGGCGAGAGCAAGTGCGTCGCCCAGGCTGCCAAGAGCCAGGGCGCTCGGCGCCGCTTCGATCGATTCGCCCCCGCGCATCACCCTGGCGACTCCGCCGACGAACAGGCCGGCAGTCGACACCGGCCCCGCCGTTTCGATCCTCTCCAGCGTGGAGAGTTGACCGTGGGCCCATGCTCGCGAGGCATCTTGCGCGGCCGCCTTCGTTGGTTCGTATTCGGCAGCAACCCTTTCTTCACAGTCGAGGTACTCCGGCCGCGTGCGGGAAGCTTTGGGCCACTTCGGGCCCTTACCTTCCTTCCTGCATGTTGCCAGCCTGGCAGCGTATTCTTTATCTCTCCGCCGCAGTTCCAGATCGAATTCCGCCTTTGAACGAAAGAAGCGGCGATCAAACTCTGCTGCTTCGAGGTTGTTGACCCCGACCCCTCTACCGTTCATCCAGGCATCCCAGCGATCGCTGGTCGCGATGATATTGTCTTTCTCTATCTCATAAGGAGAGAATTCGTCACGGCGGATGTATTTGCCCGTTGCCTTGTAATAGAGAAACGCCTCGTTCAGCCGGTCGAGTTTGCCGCGCTGCTCTTTTTCAAACTGGCTGACGTCCAGTGGGTGCTGCATTGCTGCGGCAACCGCCTGCTCCGCGTTGCCCGCCGTTTTGTGGTGGCTAACGGCGCACTTCGCTTGTCCCGGGCTTTTCTTGTTGGGATCAGTGTGGCAGCCAGTATCTTCGACCGGAGTTGTCTTAGGCTGCGGCGCGGCTGCCCGGAAGCGGGAGAGCACGCGATCCTTTTCTATTTGCGGCGTATCAATAAATGCCTGGTAGAGATCGGAATCATCAGTTGAGGAGCTCGATTGACGCGCGAGACCCACCCGCGTGCCCATCGCGACTCGCACTGGCCGACCCCTGTCGAGGTCTGTCGCGGCCGCCGCGGCGTCCCGTTCGCTGCGGCGGTCGGGCGAAACGCCGCCAGCGGATTGTTGAACAACATGCGCCAACTCATGGCCAAGCAGGCGGCGACTACCGATGGTTTCGGGAGAATGAGCGGCGTCGAACACCACATTGTGTCCGACGGTGTAAGCCAACGCATGCACGGCGCGCGCGGACTCGGCGGCCTTTGCATCGGTATGTACGCGCACGTGACCGAAATCGTGACCGAAGCGCGGCTCCATGAAGGCGCGCGTCTTCGCATCGAGCGGTTGACCGGGTGAACGGAGAACTTCGTGCACGATCGGTGGAACCTCCGAAGGGTGACGGTTGACAGATGAAGGATCACTGCCTTTTCTTTGCAGCCTTTTTTTCCGGCACGCTTCGCATTCGCCGGCCGGACCGGGGTTTCCGCCACACGCACATTTGCGCTGAAGCGGAGCGCCAACGCCGATCGAAGAAAGCGACCACTGGGCCCTTCGTCCGGTTGCGACTTCCTCCGCTAAACGATCCGCCTCCTGCTCGAAAGAATCGTCAGGCTCGTTGATGCGCAGCATATTCGGAGCATTCTTTGTTGCAGCGTGGCTCGGCGCAGGCGGAGCCGATTTCCTGCTCGCGAAGGCGGCGCAGCTCATCGCCTGAGCTCCCTTCCGATCGCCCGCGCTGTGGTCGCGCCCAGCTTTCGCGCCGCGCCCGGCCCACCTTGAAAAGGCGTGCCGGGTAACCGCAACACCGGCATCCTCCGCGAGCGCATCCACTCCGCTCGCCCGGCGGGATCGGAAAACGCAGCCGCAAACTCCGCCCGCAGCGCCTCCACCAGCGGCCCGCGTTCATTCGGCTCGAAGCCCTTCAGCGCGATCTCATCAATAGTCACGCGCACCCGGCTCACACCCACCCCCGAATCTCGGCTTCCGAGAGTCCGCGATCGATCTTCTGGGCCTCCAGCCGCGCCGCGCTCAGCAGATGTGCCATCGTCACCGCCGTTTTCGCCTCGGCCGCGATGAACGCTGCATTCAGCGCGATGTTGCGGATGTTTCCGCCCGCCACGTTCAATCGCGCCAGCTTGCCGTGATCAAGCTCCGAAGTTGGCGTATCGGGCGGAAACGCGCGGCGCCAGATTGCTTCTCTTTGCGCGCTGTTCGGGAACGGGAAATTCACCATGAACCGCAGCCTTCGCTGGAAGGCCCGGTCGACGGCCGATCTCATGTTGGTGGTCATGACGGAGATGCCCTGATAAGTCTCCATCCGCTGCAGGAGATAGCCGACGTCGATATTCGCGTAGCGATCATGGCTGTCCTTCACGTCGCTGCGCTTGCCAAACAGCGCGTCGGCTTCATCGAACAGGAGGAGCACGCCGCCTTCTTCGGCCGCATCGAATACCTGCCGCATGTTCTTCGAAGTCTCGCCGATGTACTTGCTCACCACCGCCGCAAGATCCACCCGGTACAGGTCGAGCGTCAGTTCGCGCGCCAGAACCTCCGCGGCCAGAGTCTTACCCGTACCGCTTTCTCCCGCAAACAGCGCGTGAATCCCTAGGCCGCGCCGGCCTTTGCCGGCGAACCCCCAGTCCTCATACACCTGCATCCGATGCCGCGCCTGCGCCGCCATCAGGCGCAAGGTGGCCGTCTGCGCTTCGGGAAGCACCAGATCCTCCCACGTTGCTGCGGGCGTCACGCGCTGCGCCAGATCTTCCAGCCGCGGTCTCGCCATGGCGCGGCACGCGTCCCAGATCTCATCCGCGCCGGCGCCAACCTTATCCGAGACGAGCGCGCCGGTTTCGGCGATGGTACGGGCGCTCAGCCGGAACTGCTGCGCCATCAGGCCCGCCAGTTCGTCACAGAAACCCAGGCTTTCGGCGACCGCGCATTGCCAGAGGCGTTTCTGCTCGGCTGGCGCGGGCTTGTCGATGTCGAATCGCAAGCAGGCGCGGTCGAAGCGCGCCGGCTCGCGGCTTGCGATGAATACCGCGCCGGGTAACTTCGCCGCAAGGCGTCGCGCGGCCGTTGTCACCTCCGCGGACGCGCACTGCACCAGCAGCGCCGCGTCCAGCAGCAGAGCCTCCCTTTCCCACAAGGCCGCAAAACGATCCAGTTCGGGTCCGGCCGGCAAATCCTCGGCGCGAATGCGAAACAGCCGGAGTCCCCATGTCTGCGACGCCAGCGCCGCCGCATCTTCCTGACCCAACGCGTCGTCGCCGCACAGGTGCAGCACGCAGCCGCGTTCGAGCGCTTCCGCCATGCGTATGGCAACCAGCTCATGCCCGGCGGCAATCTGTTGCGGCGCCGGAACCAGGTTAAGAATGCCTTCGAGCCCTGTATCCAGCGCATTATCGCCTGCCAGAAAATGCAGCACTCGTTCGTCGATCCGCAGCGGCGCAGATGTCAGCCCGCGCCTCGCATCCATTTCGATCAAACGATAGCGGCGCAGCGGACGATCGGGCGCCAGCGCAGTCCAGTGCGGCTCCGCAAGCGCCCCGAGCGCCAGCCCGAAAGTAGCGCCTGCGTGCGAGCTGCCTTGCGCTTCCCCGCAGAGCGCCGCGAGTTCCGAATCCATCTCCACGCCCGCGCACAACAGCAGCACGTCGCGCTCGAACGGCGTCAGGCCGAAAAGCTTCTCGACCATCTCGATGGCCGCCGGCGGTTCCAGAGGTTCAATCGGCTCGAAATCTGCGACCTCTCGAGACAGCGTACGCTTCAGTCGCGCGAAATGCCCCGCCATTAGCTGCTGGTTGCATTCGATCCACGATTTTTCGACGGGGGCGAGCGTCATGGCACAGTCACGATGGGCGATGTGAACGCCGGTGGCGAAGAAGTCCACGTCACGGTGCTGTCCACGCCGTCGATTTGCAGGCGAACAACATACGACCCGGCCGGCAGACCGGGCGTGGGGAACAGAAACGTCAGCGTGTTTGTTCCGGACGTGAACGGCTGGGGTGGAACTGCGGTTCCGCCCATAGCGAGCGAGATATCCTGCTCCGGGCGGGCCTGCGGATTGAAGTTTGCTGTCACCAGCGTTCCATCGGGAGTGTTGGCGGCGCCGGGCAGCCCGATGAACACGGGCGCCACGCCCAGCGTGAGCAGGTTGGTGCTCTGAATGACGTCCGTACCCGACTCCGGAATCAGCGCCGCAACCGAGTAGATGCCTGCCGGTAGAAGGGGGTCATTCGGCACTACGAACGATACCGCCGTTCCAGTGACAAAAGTCGGCGTGATATCTGCCGGATAGCTGAACCCGAATCGCCGGTTCGTCAGTCTCACCTTCTTCACTGCGCCGAGCGCTTCTCCTTTGAGCGTCACAGTGTCCCCCGGCGCGGCAGCCGCCTGGTTCGCCGGCAGCGTAATGTCGAATAACGCCGGCCACGGCCCGGGCTGCGCGGTGATGTTGCGCGTCATCACCGGCAGCGCCGACGAAACCGCCGCCGGAACCTGCAGCAGCACCACCGAAATCTGAAACGCGTAGGTCGGCCTGTAATCCGCCTTCAGCGCAGTCCAGATCCAGGCCATCTCCTCGCGCCCCAGGGTGTCGGGCGTGATCTTCAGCAACTCGATCTGGTCGGCCAGCCCCGTGGTTTGCAATTGCGCGAACAGCGGATGCGTCGACGGCAGCGCCGCCAGAGCGCCGGTCACCTGTGCGCGCGAAAGCGTCGGATTGTTGTGCAGCGTCAGCAGCGCCCACCCAAGCAACGCCTCGGCGAATCCGTCGTCCGGCGTATAGGCCGTCAGCAGATAATGCAGATCAAGCGCGAGCGGCTGGTTTTTAATGGCCGTCTTCCCGTCCGGCCCCAGCGACGGCATGCCGGAATTTCTCCACGCCGCGTTGTGGGTCACCTGATGGAGGAAAAGATTAATCTGGTTCGGGTTCGTATCCTGGTCGAGCGCTTTCTGAATCACGTCGGGCGCAACGGCCGTGATCTTCACGCTTCCTAATCCCGCGCCCGGGTTGAACACTGAGTTCAGGATCGATTCGAGAGTGGCCGTGACGCCCGCAATTCCCAGCGCTGTGCTCACGGGCGCCTCCCCCGCTTCAGATACTCATCCAGACTCGGCGACTTGCGCGCGTCCTGTTTTCGCGGCTGGGCAACCGGCGCAGGCCGGCTTGCGATCACCTCGATGCGGCCAATGTGAATCTCCACGTCGCCGCTCTCGCGCCCCGCATCCCGCTCGCCTGCTGCCAAACGGGCGGCGGCAGGCCGCCGTTCGAAAATCCCGTTCTTCGCCGCCGGCGCGCGGCGGTCCACCAGAGTCCGGATGGGCTCGGTGCGCTCCGTCGTCCGAGCCTCGATGACGCGTTCCACGATCTGCCGCGAAACACCCATGCGCGCACTCTCGCGTTGTGCCTGCTGCTCCGGGCGCAATCGCGGCTCGTCTGTCTGCGGTTCTGGCCTATCCTGCCTGGCCTGTCCGGGCGCGCCCGAGCTTTCCACAAGCTCCTCGTGCTCGAAGGCGGGCGGCTGTGGCGCGGTTACGGTTTTTCCGAAAAGCGTTCCCGCCATCGCGTGGATCGCCGGTCCATTGTTCACGCTCGCCGCGAGGCGCTTGAGGTAGCCGCTCAATCCAGCACCATCGCCACATAGCGGGCGCGTCGCGCTTCGCTCATCGCAAGAATGTCGCCTTCGCTCCACCCATAAGCCGAAGCAAGCGTATGCACGTCATGCAACAAACGCGTGGCCGCTGCATTCAGTTCCATCCACACGAACTGCGCGATGTCGAGCGCCTCGCTCCACTCCTTCGCGCACGCCGCGCACTGAAACGTCAGCCGGACCTCCGCCATCGGATCTGCGGCCGCCATCTTTTCGCCCACCTCTTCCAGATCGATTTCGGACCACGCGCTTTCGGAAGACGCGTGGGCGCGGTCCGCGTCAAGACAGCAGCCCTCAACCAGACGCATGGCAGCCGCCGCGGCGTCCATCTCACCCGCGATCCGCGCCAGATCGCGGCTGGTCGGAACGCGAAAGCTCCTGCCGCCGTGCTCGATCACAGTCGCCGCCTCCGCGCCCTTGCCCGTGAGCAGGCGCGCGTCAACCTCAAATTCCAGCTTTTCCCCACAGCTCGGGCACTCAATCCAGGCGTCCAGCCTCGGCCCGAAATTCTCGACGTGCCATGCCGCGAGCGAGCCGTTTCGGCGGCCCAGCGCCCAGTCGGCCAGCGTGTCAAACGGTATCTCGGAAAAAGCCGCAGCCAGAATCAGGAGTCCGCGATCAATGGGATGAAGCTCCGCGCCCGAAGACCCGGTAAGACCCCGGTCCCAAAGGTCGAGAAGCCCGGCGCTTGAAAGATTGCGCATGGCAGACGCGCCGGCCCGGTTCAGGCCGTAACCGTGGTCAGCGAAGGCTCGGTGGGTTCAGTCACGCTCGTGTCGCGCTCCCAGCCTTCGTTTTCAAGCTTGATGTGCTCGATCGCAATCGCGTTCGCGTTCGCGTCGAGATCCGGAAGCGCCTGGTATTCGGAGACCCAGCAACGGTAGATCTTGTAGCCGATCACCAGTTGCCCGGCTTCGTTGTAGAACTCGAGGTAGATGTCCTTGCGGAAGTTCGCGAGCGATACCTCCGCCCCGAGTCCCGCGCCGAAGTTCCACACGCGTCCCGCCCAATCGTGAAATTCCAGATCCTGCGTCAGCCCTCGCTCGAGCGTAATCGGCTCAAACTTATTGCGACCCGGGCTCACGTGCGAGGCCGACATGTCTCCGCCGGAACGATGCGTTACCACCTCCGTAGTGCGCTTCAGCGCGCTCACCTTGCTGATGCCCGCTACGTACTTGCCGTCCCATTTCAGCCGGAACTTGAAATTCTTATAGGGATCGAGCCGCTGCGTGTTGACCGAAAACTGAGCCATGCTGTCCTCCGGTACGCTCTACTGACCAGCCATCTGCTGAATCTGAATCACGACGAACTCCGCCGGGTACAGCGGCGCAAAGCCGACAAGAATATTCACTATGCCGAGATCGATGCTCGGCTGCGGATTGTTCTCGGCATCGCACTTCACGAAGTACGCCTGTTGCGGCGTTGTTCCCTGAAACGCTCCCTGAAGAAACAGCCCCTGCATGAACGCTCCGACGTTCAGCCTGATCTGCCCCCAAAGCGTTTCGTCGTTGGGCTCGAACACAACCCATTTCGTGCCGTTATAAAGGCTGCTCTCGATGTACAGCGCGGTCCGCCGGATGGGGACGTATTTCCATTGCGAGCCGAAATCGTCTGCGCCCTGCATGGTGCGCGCGCCCCAGACCACGTTGCCGAAGGTCTTGAACTGGCGCAGGCAGTTGACCGCCTTCACGTTGATCGCGCCGTTTTCCGGGTCGGTCAGCACGGTTTCAAGACCGTTCACACCCGTCAGGCCCGTTTCAATTCCCGCCGGAGCCTTCCAGACACCGCGGCTTGCGTCCGTTGCCGCATAGATTCCCGCAACGAAACCGCACGGCGGAAAGAACTTCGGCCGATTGCCGAATAACGGATCGGGGGCCTGCACCCACGGAAAATAATAGGCGGCATTCTCTGGGTGTTCGGCGCCCGCCATTGGCACGAGCGTTGTTGCTGGCGTCGTTGTCCCCACCGGTCCATCCGTCACCATGTTTGAGACCGTCGCGTCCTCCGGAGAATCGACGATGTACATCGCGCGCTTGTCCCAGCAGTATTGCGAAAGCCCCTGTACCGTCGTCGCAACGGTTTCGCCCGGCACGCAGAGCAGATTGAAGATGTCGACCCGATTCAGCAGAGGCAAACCGGGGGTGCCCGGTGGAGGCGTTGCCGGACTGAGCGCGAGTGAAAGATTCATCGCGTTCTCGAAATTTCCGTCGCCTGGATTCAGCACGGTTCCGTCGATGGCCGGGTCCAGCGTTTCCGACTCTGCGGCGCCCACTGAACCCGTCACGCCCGTGACGTTCAGATACTGCGAATCGGCGTTGATCACGGTGAGCACATACCGCGGATCACTGCTGTCACTGGACAGATTTACGAAATTCTCTACCGGCTGCAGTTGCCCAGCAGGCCCCGGGAAATTCACCAGAACGCTGAATTTCCCGACCATCACCGGCAAACGAGGAGTTACGCTCACAGTCAGTTTCCCGCCCCATTGCCCGGGGTTCTTCGCTTCGAAGGTGACTCCCTGAATCGTCTTTTTGGCACGCGTCGCCGTGCCGTCCGTCAGCCGAATCACATAAGCCTGCTGTCCGCCGTTGGCGAAGAAATGATTTACGGAATAGCCCAGCAGACTGCGCGAATCGAGTCCGCCGAATTGCGTCTGGAAGTCCGCGAAGCTGAAAATCAGCGCGGCTTCGTCAACAGGCCCTCGCGCCGCCCATCCGACAAACGCTCCGATGGACGTCGCGACTCCGGTAATGGTGTGAACTGCGCTGGGCAGTTCCTCGATATATACACCCGGATAATTCAAAACAGGCGGCATATGATCGGTCCCCCGAAAACAGGCCTTCAACTTTACGCGAGGTGGCTTGACCTGTCAAGCAGCGTGTCGAAAGACGGCCGAGAGATATTCGTAATCAGCGAGCCGGCCCAGCATCTCCGGCCAATGCGGAAGAACCCTACGATGACTTTACTTAGCGCGATATCTGAGGCATATCACCTTCAGCAAAGAGCGCGCCAGAATTTTCTGGACTTGCGTTGTCTCCGGCAGCCGCCTGGAAACGCAACTTCCGCGATTTGAATGCCGCCGTTGCACGGATGTAGCCGGTACGGATAGCCTTTCTGGTGAGCAAGACGGCGCACAGCCATTTCAGAAAACAGTGTCGCGACTCTTGAATGCTCGCATCATGCGCGCTCGCTGTTCAGGGCTCTTTTTCATATCCCTCCTTTGTACGCGCGATGCAAGCCAACGCTATAGCGTCGTGAAGCCAGAACCGCGAACGCTCACTTGCGAATACGGGACAGGTCGCGCACGCGTAGCACATGATCGTAAATGGGGGCATGTTGATTTCGGACACGTTGAGGAACGTCACACAAGCCCAATGTGCAGTTCGCGTCCGACCGCCCGCGCCGCGCGAGTCAACGTCTGGAGAGTAACCGATGCATTACCAGGCGCCAGAAATCGATCCAGGGCCGCCCGGCTGGTCTTCATCCGCCGGGCCATTTCGACTTTGCTGATCTTTTCCTTTTCCATCGCTTTCTGAATTTGAAATGCCACCGCTTCTTTGAGGGCGATGGCGCGGGCCTCCTGAAGAATGCCCTGTTCCTTGAGAAAATCCACCAGTTGATGGCAGCGCTGCATCACCACAACCTTTGCCGCGGTCCGGGGATCGTTCAGCCGGGTAGACATGACGACATCCCACCACTCGACGGTCGCTCGCCTGACCGGATCCGATTCGGCTTCCTGTACATTGTGCGGGTCGTCGCAGACGACGCGATCGCCACCTTCGCCTGTTGCGGCGCCGCCGACCGATGTCGACAGACGGTAGCCGAGCGCGGTTGTTCTCGAACCGTCCCTTCGTGTTCTGGTCGCTGGTAAGTGCGAACCGGCCGCCCCACCGTTCGCGGTACCAGGGCGATTCGATCAGACGCCGGCACTTCACCGAGTCACGAATGCTCAGGCTGCCGGCATAGCTGCTGTACAACCATCGGCGCTCTGGCCATCGCAACCACTCCCACGCCGGCCAGAAGACGGACACCAGCAGGCTTTTCATGTGGCGCGGTGGAACGTTGATCAGAAGATTACGGACATGGCCGAAGCTGACGGCCTCGAGGTGCTCGACGATGGCGTCAATGTGCCAGCCCGGAACGAACGGCGTCGCCGGCTCGACTACTGCCCATGCCTGCACGACGAATTCGCGCAGGCTCCGGACAGCGAGTTCGGCGTCAATCTCGTCGCTTAGGATTTGTCTAGAAATAACATATACAATATAAAATGTTTTGAGCTACACTTTGTGCAGTGGTTGACCTCGCTGCTATCAGCGCCCGATATAAGGCCATAAAAGGGTCGCTTGATGAGCGCGCGCGACGTCTTATGGCGGC
>DASZLP010000130.1:0-32949 GCA_035552355.1 Bryobacteraceae bacterium
TGGTGCCGGTGGCGAGCGTCACGCCGGCAAAGCTTCCATTGAGGGCCGCTTCCAGATAAACTTCGGCGCCAATCTTAAAGGTGTGCGCGCCATGTATCCACGTCGCGTTGGCGATGAAACTGGGCTTTTCTTCGAAGTTCAAAGTCTGGATCTGACCCGAGGTACCGATATTCTGCATTCCCCCTAAGGTGTTGCCGCTGCACGGGGCAACCGGAGGCCCACCGGGAATCGCTACGGGCGTATTGCAAAGTCCCGTGATGCTGGGGAACTGGCGGTGGATGAGGAAGTTGCTGAGCCCCAGCGATGCGGGGTCGAAATTCAGATCCGGCGCGTGGTCGTCGAAGCGCGTGTGATAGTAGCCCGCGCCCAGGTGCAGGAGCAGGGTTGGCGATAAAGTTCGATCGTAGTTCACGCGAGTTGTGTAGGTCGGGATAAATGTGCCGCGATATCCGCCAATATTCTCCGGCAGGCCGTCGGCATTGCCAAGCGGCGAAGAAATCTGACTCTCGGTGTTGATCCGCGACCAGTAGAACGACAACTTGTCCCTATCGGAGATATTGTGGTCGACTTTGATTGACGGAATGGCCGAATACCGGCTGCCGCCAATGGACGCGGTGTAGTTGCCGGTAAGGTTACTGTTCTGCGCCGTGGGCAAGAGGGCAAGCACTTTCAGCGAGACCGGATCGAAGCGGCTCGTCGGAATGATGTTGTTCGCGAACGGCGTCGCGGTGCCGTTGGGTTGCCGCGTCGCCGGGTCGAAGATCTCGTTGGCATAAACGGGGTTGCCGGCGGGATCGGTTGTAATCGGCGCGGTCGGGATTCCGAGCGAGCCGCAGAGGCTGCAGGTACCGTTCGGGGAAATGGCCGAGAAGTCGCCCTTCAGGTACGCCGCCGCCGGAACGGTGTCTGTGAATGAGTAGAACGAGCTTTCGAGAAACTCTTCGTAATTCCAGAAGAAGAAGGTCTTGTTCTTCCCGTTATAGATTTTGGGGATTATCACCGGGCCGCCAAGAGTGCCACCGAAGTCGTTGCGGCGGTTACGAGGCCGCATCTTGGTTCCGCTGACGGGACTGATCGAGAAGGGATCGCCGGCGTTTAGATCTTCATTGACGAAGTAGTCGTAGCCGGTGCCGTGGTACTGGTTGGTCCCGGACTTCATGGTCATGTTGATGACCGCCGAGCCCGCCTGACCGTATTCAGCCGCGTAGTTGCTGGTCTGATACGAGATTTCCTGAATGGAGTCGGCGCTGGGCTGGCCCATCTGGGTATAGTCGTAAGTACCGAAAAGTCGCGACGTCGCGTCCTGGCCCTCCACGCGCATCGTCTCGGTCATCGAGCCGCCGAGGCCGTTGAGTGTAAACTGGCCGCTCGACGCATAGGAGCTGACGCCCGGCAGGGTCTGCAGCGTATTGTAGGGATTGCGCACGCCCGTGGTGCCCGAGTTGGCGGTGCCGATACCGAGCAGCGGAAGATCGTCGAGCTGATCGATCGAGACGTTGTGACTGACGTCGCCGCTCTCGGTCTTCAGCAGCGAAGCCTCGGCAGTGACGGTCACGGTCTCCGTCGTGGCGTTACCGACCTGGAGCACGATGTCTTCCCTCACAACCTGCGCGGCGCCCACGGCGAGATTGGGGTGAGCATAGGCCTTGAAGCCGGTCACCGTCGTCTTGACATTGTAGGTCCCGACCGGCAGATCGGGAATGGTGTAGCTCCCGGTGTTGGTGGTTACCGCGGGAAAAACGACGCCGGTTGAGGCATTCGTCGCTTCGACGCGCGCGTTTGGAACAACAGCGCCCGCCGGATCGGAAACAGTGCCGGTGATGGTTCCGTTGCCGACCTGGCCAAAGGCCAGCGCCGCAAGGATGGTGAAAAGCGCAGCAAGCCGTAAAGACACACTTCTTCGCATGAATTTAGCGTTCCCTCCAGAGTTCGATCAAATACCTAAAGCCCCTGACTACCAGGATTGCTCAATGCTATAAAGCTTTTTACGGTTTGTCAATGCTCGCGGGCGGCAGAAATCGGGTTGCGCGATTCTCCAGACAAGCGCCGGCATGATTGCCGGCGCGGCGGGCACGATTGCCCGCGCCACGACGGATGCGGCGCTCTCAGTCTGCCGCCGGGACTTATGCCGGCGCTTGTTGATGACTATTGGAATTTCGCCAGAAATTCCAATCCGCGGGTAAGGACGGCGATGCTCGTCGCGTCGGCCAGTTCCGCCTCAGTGGGGGCACGCTCCGTAAGCAGGTAATACAGAAGTGTGCGCCACGGCTTGCCTTCGTGTTCCTGCTTCTGAAACTCCGGGCTCGTGAATGCGGCGCGGAAGGCTGTGAACGGTTCCGCGGCCGCGGGTTTCGCCGCCGCGCCAATCAGGTTTCGGTAAATGCAATCCGCCGCGGATTGCTTCGAGCACGCACTGCCCGCGAACATCATGCGGAACTCGGCTTCGGCGCTCGTTCCGTTGCGCAATCGTCCGACAGCGGCCAGCCATGTTGGATAATCCGGCGGCGATCCGTCGACCGCCTGATGCATGGCGATGATCTGAGAGCCGGTCTCTCTCGCTCCGAGGCTCGCGGTCAGATCGGCGGCGAGGCGGCCAATGTCCACCGGACCGGCGGGCATGGCGTCCGCCTCGCGCCCCAGCACGCGCTGGTAAAGGTACGCTACCTGCCGGGCCGCCAGCGGCGCGGTGGACCCGGCTTCTTCCACGGTGAGCGTGACTTTGTTGCTGCCGCCGGCGACCTCGATGGTCCCCGCGCGTAAGGCGGTGCTGGTATTGCTGAACACGTTGAATGCGATCGACCCGTTGGCGACCGAGGTAATGACTAGCCAGGGCACGCTGGCTGTCGCGGTCAGCGTGCCGGTACAGTCCTTGCACGCGAGGCTCGCGGGGGTGGAAGGGGCATGTCCGTTGGTCGAGGTGCCCAACGCCGATACTTTGGCGGAAAAGGTCTGCACGACTTTGTCCTTCGCGTCAATCGCCGCGCCGCGGCTGCGCAGGAAAGATATCAGGGTGTCGGAGCCCCGCAGCGAAGCGCCGGTCAGCGCGTTATCGCCTTTATCCGTGGCGGCGTTGATTCCGGCGCCGCGATCGAGGCAAAGCTGGATGGCCTCGATCGCGTCGTGCTCTGTCCCGTGACTCTTGCCGTCGCGCCAGCCCACGCCAGCGGCGGCCATCAGTGGGGTCACGCCCGCTTTGGTGGCGAGCAGAGGATCGGCGCCGCTCGCGAGCAGCAGGCGCATGACTTCCAGATCGTCGGACTTCGCCGCGCGCAGAAAGGGTGTCGCGCCCGCGCCCAGCGTGTAGTCGGCGACGTCGAGTGGGCCGCGGGGAGGAATGAAGTCAGCGAGCTGCGCGTTGGGATTGGCGTGATGCGCGAGCAGGGCCCTGATGATATCCGAACTGTCGAGCTTGTCGGATACGACAGGATTCGGGCGCGTGGACGTGTCGAGTGAATGCATATCGACGGCGGCATAGAGGGGCGAGCGTCCGCGACTGTCGCGCGCGTTCGGATCGGCGCCGCTCGCGAGCAGGAAAGCCGCGAAATCGTAATGGAAATTGACGATGGCTTCGAGGAGAGGCGTCGAGCCATCGGGATCGGCCAGATTGACATCTGCCTTCCCATCGATGAGGGCGTGGCCGGTTTCCAAATCTCCCTGGCGGGCGGCGAAGAGGAGAGCGGTGAAGCCGCCGCGCGGATAATTCATGGGCACGCTCCCCTGCCGCGGCTGGATGTGCGTGTAGTCGAAAACGCGCGACCGGGCGTTGACATCCGCGCCGCGCTCGATCAGGAGGCGAACGACCGCGGGATGCTTCTCCGCCGCGGCCCACATCAGGGCCGACTGGCCGCGCCATGTTTCTCGCGCATTGATACGAGCACCGTGATCGAGGAGCGTCCGAACGGCATCGACATTGCCGGTGCGGGAGGCGGTCATCAGAGCCGTCTCGCCTTCCGGTTGCGCGCTGTTGGGGTCGGCGCCGGCTTTGAGGAGCTTTTCGATGATGGCGGCGTCGCCATTCATGCTTGCTTCGAGCAGCGGCGAGACGCCGTAGCGATTGGCGGCACGCGGGTTCGCGCCGGCAACAAGGAGGCGGTCGACGAGTTCGGGATCGTCCCAGCGTGCGGCCCAGAGCAGGGCGGTCGAGCCGTCGGTCAGGATCGCGTTGACGTCGCCGTGCCGGTCGAGCAGGGCGCGGATGGCGGCGGGATCGGGGAGCATCGCGGCCGCGAGCATCACAGGCACGAGGCGGAATGGCATCAGAACCCGGAGAGCGCGCCGGTGCTGTCGCCGAAATTGTTCTGGTCTACGCCAGCGCGATACAGAACGCTCAGGAGCAAGTTGGACATCGGGGTGTCTTCGGGAAACTTCAGGTGACGGCCGCCTTTGACATTACCGGCAACGAGCACCGGCAGCGGCTTGTGATTGTGCAGATTGCTGTTGCTCATCGAGCTGCCATAGAGGATCAGCGAGTGATCTAGCAGATTGCCGTCGCCATCGGGAATCGAGCGGAGTTTCTCGAGAAAATGCGCGAGCAGCGTCACGTGATACGTCTGGATCTTCACCAGCTTCGCGAGCTTCACGGGATCGTCCTGATGGTGCGAAGTCGCATGATGAGGCTCGGGCACGCCCACCTGCGGGTAGCTGCGCTGGCTCAGCTCGCGCGCGAGCATGAACGTGAAAACGCGCGTCGTGTCGGTTTGATAGGCCAGCGCCATCAGGTCGAACATGAGCTTCGCATGCTCTTCGTATGAATCGGGCACGCCGGCCGGTGCCTCAGGCGGGGCGACGCTCGTCGCGTTCTGCTTCGCGGCGATCTCGAGGCGGCGCTCGATTTCGCGAACATTATCCAGATACTCATTGAGGCGCACGCGGTCGCGCGGGCCGATGTCATTCGCGAGAGTGGTAGTCTCGCGGCCGATTTCGTCGAGAAGGCTCCGGTCTTCCCGAGTTCGCGCCGCGCCGCCGCTTCCGAACAACCGCTCGAAGATGATGCGCGGATTGATTTCCATGGGCAGAGGCGCGGTGGGCGTCCGCCAGGAGATCGTGTTCATGTAGCTGCAGGAGTAGCCGGTGTCGCAGGCGCCGACGACGCCGGTCATGTCCTCAGTCGTGATTTCGATGGATGGGAAGCGATTGCCAAGGCCGATGTGCGCGGCGGCAATCTGATCGACGGTGGTGCCGGCGCGGAGGTCCTCGCCTTCCGTGCGTTTGGGATGAACGCCGCTGAGGAACGTCGGACTGGAGCGGGCGTGATCGGCCCCGCCATCGCCGAGCGATTCGGCCTGGTGGTGGGCAAGACCTGTTACGACCACGAGGCGATCGCGAAAAGGCGCGAGCGGCTTCAGGATTGGCGAGAGCTCGAAGGCGCTTCCGGTGGTCGCGGGAGTCCATTGGTCCATGACTGCGCCATGTGGGATGTAGATAAAACCGAAGCGCGGCGCGGGTTTGGATTGCGCGGTGAGCGCGGGAACCATGGCGTCGAGAAAAGGAAGCCCGAGCGCGGCTCCCGCGCCTCGCAGCAATGCGCGCCGTGAAATGTGCTTCCGGCTGAGGAACGTCATCTTGCCCCTGACACGTCGGATGATATCGCCTGCTCCGGTTTGATCTTCAGCTGAAACGGTACGCTGCGCACGATGCCGAGAATGATCGACGAGAAGCGATAATCATCGGCCGCGGCGCCTCGCGCGATCGCACGCACCGCGGGAGCGTCGTTGTAGTCGAGGCCGCGGCCCAGCGCGAACGTCAGCAGCTTTTCGGCCAGAGTAGCGGCGAACTGATCGGGACGCGAGAGCAGCGCCGCACGCAGGCTCGCCGGTCCATTCACTGGCGCGCCACCGGGCAGCACGCCGGACGCATCGATGGGGGCGTTGTCCTCACTTTTGTCGCGCCACTTGCCGACCGCGTCGAAATTCTCGAGCGCGAAGCCGAGCGGGTCCATCGTGGCATGGCAGCCCGCGCACGCGGCGTTCCGGCGATGCTCTTCCATGCGCGCGCGCACGCTGGTGGGCTTCGCTTCCTCCGAAGTCTCCTTCAGCGGAGGCGTGTTGGGTGGCGGCAGAGGCGGCGGGGCGCCGAGAAGATTCGTGAGAATCCACTTACCGCGCAGCACCGGCGAAGTGCGCGTCGCATAAGACGTAACGGTCAGCACCGCCGCTTCGCCCAGCAAGCCGCGCCGCGCCGGGTCTTCGATCGTGACACGCCGGAAGCGGCTGCCGTAGATGCCGGGAATCCCGTAGTGGCGCGCGAGGCGCTCGTCGACAAAAGTGTAGTCGGCGTTCAGGAAATCGAGGGCGCTGCGATCCTCGCGGATGATGCTCTCGACGAACATTTCGGTTTCGCGCCGCATCGACTGGCGAAGGTTGTCGTCGAAGTCGGGGAAGGTGCGCGGGTCAGGCGTGACCGCGCGAAGATTGCGAAGAAAGAGCCACTGCGCGGCGAAATTGTCGACGAGGGATTCCGCGCGCGGATCGGCGAGCATGCGTCTGACCTGATGTTCGAGCTCGACGGCGTCTTTGAGTTTGCCCTGCTCGGCGGCCGTCAACAGCTCGTCATCCGGGATGCTGGACCACAGGAAGAACGAGAGCCGAGACGCGAGTTCGACATCGCCGATTCGATAGACCGAGTTCGCGGCTACGTTTGCCGGATCGCGCTCGAAACGAAACAGGAACTGCGGATTCGCGAGGATCAGCCGAAGAGCGCGCTCGATTCCGCTGTCGAAAGTTCCATTGGCGCGCCCTTCTTTGTAGAAGGCGACGAGCGGCTGGAGATCGCCGCCTGCCACAGGTCTGCGGTAAGCACGCCGCGCCAATGCTGCGAGGATTTTCGTTGCACACGAAAGCTCGTCGCCTGGCTGCGTGGGCCGGCAAGCGAAGATTTGGCGACGGCTGGGCGTGTCCCCCGCCCCCGTCGCATTGTATGGACCCGCGACCACCAGCTTTTCGATATGGGGCAGGCCGGTTTCGTTGACGGGGTCGAGCGTGGTGCGCAGAAATGGCTGCAGGAGAGTGTCCTGTATGGCGTGATTTTTTTGGACGAACGTGACGCCGAGTTGATGCGGACCGGCCTTGATCCGCACGCGCGTTTGCAGGCGCGCTTCGAGCGCCTCGCGGCTGGCCAATGGATTTTTCGTCGTGAGATCGGTGTCAGCCGCGCCACCGACGGTCGCCTGAAAGACGCGCTCGCCGTCGATGAGGATCTCGAGCTGGTGCGGCTCTTCGAGTCCGCGGGTCACTTCCACGCTGTTGCGGGCCAGCAAGGCTTTGATCGCGTATTCGGCATCCAGCGGAAAATTGTGGCGGACGCCGAAACCGCCGCGCGTGCCGAGCGGCAGACCTTCCACGTGCTGGTCCTGCGAAAGGTCGGGGCGGGCGCTGTAAGTCTCGGCGATCGGAGCGGCGGCGGGGTCGCCGATGGCGAGGGCGGCGATCTTGCGAGAAGCGTTCACATACTGTTCCAGCAAGCCGGGCGAGACGCCGAGGACGTCTGCGATGTTGTCGAAACCGTAGCTCTCATCATCGGGCGGCAGGAGAGAGGAGACGTCGATTTCAAGAGACAGCAAATCGCGAATCGCGCTGGCGTACTCGGTGCGGTTCAGGCGATGGAGGATGTAGCGCCCGGGATCGGGCTTCGCCTTGGCCGCGCGGTCGAGCGCGGCCTGGAGGGTGGCGATCAGGGCGGCGGAGTCCGCCGTTGATGGGCGCGGGTTGCCGGCGGGCGGCATGGAATTCGCGCGCAATTTGCGGATGACTTTTTCCCATAGCTCGGGGTCGGTCGAGGGGTTGGTTGGGTCGGCGTTATCGAGTGTGAGGCCCGCGATCTTCGCGCGGCTGTTGTGGCAGGCGACGCAGTACTGGTTCAGGAGCGCGCGCGGCTCGGCGGCTTGCAGGATGGCGGCGAGGGCGAAGAGGATCGCGGCGGTCCGCATAGCGTTGAAGACGGTCAGTTAGATCAAGCGTACTTCAAAGCCACAGGCTTGAAGCCTGCGCCACCTATCCAAAGTTTCCAGGGTGGTTACCTGATTGAGTTTCCGCCGGCTTCCCGGCAAACTGGTTTGGTAATCAAAAGAACATTCGGTACCCGGCGGGGCCGGGCTGCCGGCATAGTGCGCATTCCTTAGAAATCCGCATAACAACTTATAAATCAAGGAGATATCTTTGAAATTATCCCTTCTGACCGGTTCGCTGACAGTGTGTCTATTCACAAGTTTCGCCGGCACATCAATCGCTCAATCGACGGCGACCGGCGTTGAGGCGGCTCCCTCATACGATAGCCTCCAACCGCCTGCCACGGGCGGCACCTATGTCGACCCGGTATTCGGCGCGACGATCAAACGCGTATCAAACGCCCTCTCGACACCCGACGCGGATCGCGGCGGCATGTTGACTTCGATCATGAATGAATACTCGACCGCCAGCGCATTCAACGGTGATAATTCAAAACTCATTCTCCTCCACCAGAGCTATTTCGGACTATACGACGGATCGGGCACATTCCTCGGCAATCTTCCACTCGAGATCAGTGCGTCGAGCGAGCCGCGCTGGTCGCGCAAAGACAATGCGACGCTCTACTATCATGCGGGCAACATGCTGAAGAGCTACAACGTCGCGAGCGGCGCGACAGCCGTCGTCCACACGTTCAGCGAGTATTCGTCGATCAACGGCAACGGTGAGATGGATATCTCGCTCGACGGCGACCACTTCGTGTTCGCGGGCGATTCGCGGTACATCTTTGTCTACGAGATCAGCACCGACAAGAAATACGGTGTGTTCGACACCGGCTCGACGCGCTTTGACAGCCTCTACATCACCCCGCAAAACAACGTTATCGTGAGCTGGTATCCGAGCGGCACGGTTCGCTTCACCGGGCAGGAATTGTTCGACATCAATATGAATTTCCTGCGGCAGGTCGGGCGCGCCGATGGCCATAAGCACCTCACGCGCGATAACGACGGCAGCGAAGTGCTGGTCTGGACGAACTCGGCCGATCCGCAGCCGATCGCCAATTGCCAGAACGGCATCGTCAAGATCCGGCTCGCCGATGCGACGGAGACGTGTCTGGCGCAACTCGACTGGAGTCTCGCGGTCCACATCACGGCACCGGACGGCAACGGGTCTGTGTTCGTGGAAACTTACGCGCCCAGCAACCCCGAGCCGGGCACCAGCGGCTGGGTCGCCTACACAAACGAACTGTTGCAGGTGAAGCTCAACGGCTCGGGTGTGACGCGCATCGCGCAGCATCGCAGCCGCCCGTGGAACAGCTATACCTACGAGCCGAAGATGACGGCGAGCCGGGACGGTTCCCGGCTTCTCTATGCCAGCAATTTCGATCTGCAGAAGATCGACGGATATGCGCCAGAATACTCGGACACGTACATGATTGTGCTGGGCGGGCCGCAGATTTCGTCCGGTCCGGTTTCAACACCGGTTTCGGCACCGGTTTCGGCACCGGTTTCGGCACCGGTTTCAAACCCGCCCGCGCCCGTAACCGCCTCCACAGTTCGATACGAGCAGGACAATCCGGCGATCCAGTACAGCGGAACGTGGTTTCCAAATGGCGGAGCCTTCAACAGCGCAGGCACGGCGGCCATGGCGATGGATTCCGGCAGCAAGGCGACCCTGACCTTCACGGGAACGGCGGTGAAGTGGATCGGCTTCAGCGATCCATGGTCGGGTGTCGGGCAGGTTTACCTCGACGGCGCGCTCGTCAGCACGGTGGATACATACTCGCCGACGCAAACGGCGCAGGCCGTACAGTATTCGGCTGCGAACCTGAGCAACACGACGCATACTCTCGCGATCGTCGCGAGCGGGAACCACAGCAGCCAATCGGCGGGAGCGTGGGTCTGGGTTGATGCCTTCGATGTGACGGGGACGCCCGTTTCGACGCCCGTTTCAACTCCGCCGGCGGCCGCTCCGGCGCCTGTAACTCTCTCGACTGTTCGATATGAACAGGACAATCCCGCGATCCAGTACAACGGGAGCTGGTTTCCGAATGGCGGAGCATTCAACAGCGGAGGCACGGCGACTATGGCGATGGATTCCGGGAGCAACGCGACACTGACCTTCACGGGAACGGCGGTGCGGTGGATCGGCTTCAGCGATCCGTGGTCAGGCATCGCGCAGGTTTACCTGGATGGCGCGCTCGCCGGCACGGTGGACACGTATTCGCCAACGCAAACGGCGCAGGCCGTACAGTATTCGGTCGCGAATCTGAGCAACACGACGCATACCATCGCCATCGTCGCGACCGCGACTCACAGCAGCCAGTCGGCGGGCGCCTGGGTTTGGGTCGATGCCTTCGAGGTGACAGGCACGGGCGGCCAAAGCTCGAGTTCCACCAAACCGGCCCCGCATACCGTGGCCAATGCAGCCGGCGGCGGAACCGATGTGGCGCCCGGCTCGCTGATCTCGATCTACGGTTCGCAAATGGGGTCGACAGCGGTGGCTGCCGCGGCAACGCCGCTTCCAGTGCAGTTGAATAACGTCTCGGCGACGGTGAACGGGGTCTCGATACCTCTGTTTTACGTCAGCGCAGGGCAGATCAACGCACAGCTTCCGTATAACCTTGCCGCCGGAAACGCTTCGCTGACCGTGACGGCAAATGGCGTGGATTCCGATCCGTTGCCTTTCACCGTGGCGGCGACAGCGCCGGAACTCTTCCGCCAAAGCGGTTCGCGGGCGCTTGCCATCAATGCGGACCAGACCACCAACGGCCCGGACTCTCCGGCGAAAGCGGGCAGCGTCATCGTTGCTTACTTGACTGGGCAGGCCGCGGTGGATAATCCGGTCGCTTCCGGGGCGGCGGCTATCGCCGCTCCACTCGCGAAACCCCTCGCGCCCGTGACCGCGGCTCTCGATGGCCAGCCCATTACGGTGCTCGCCGCCGCGCTCGCGCCGGATCTCGTCGGCGTTTCCCAGGCGAACCTGCAACTGCCGGATGTGGCGGCCGGCGATCACAGCCTGACGATTCAGGTGGGAGAGGCTGTCAGCCAGCCCGTCACGATCACGATCCAGTAAATGGCCACTTCATTATTTGGCCTCCGGCCGAATTATCTCCCCACGAGGCCGGGCCGGCGGCGAATGGCGCGTGGACGGAGGAAGACCGCTGTGCTCAGGACAAGGGTCATGGTGGCAGGTCCCGCGGCGCTTACGGGGATCATCGCGGAGCTTTTCGGTAATCGGCCGGAGTTCGAGGTCGTGGCGTTTGCACCGGGTCTGCGCGGGCTGGCGCGGAAAGCCGCGCGCGTGGCACCGGACCTGATCGTCGCCCACATCAAGCCGATCGGGACGGGTGTGCGCGCGGCGGTGGAATCCATCAAACGCGCAAGCCCCCGGTCGAAGCTGGTGGTGATTTGCGCGGTGCCGGATTTCATGCAGGATGCGCGGAGGTGTGGGGCCGATGCCTGCGTAAAGCAGGAGCAGTTGGTAGCGGCGTTATTGCCGGCGGTAACTCGTATTTCCAAGCGGCCATTGTCATGACAAGCGCCTGCACGATTGCCGGCGCTCGTTCGCATCAATTCACGCGGATCAGCTTTTGCTGTATCGCGTACCGGATCACTTCGCCACGATCATGAAGATCCAGTTTCCGCATCATATTCGTCTTATGGGAATCGGCCGTCTTCACGCTCAAAGCGAGCCGGTGCGCCACTTCCTTCAATGCCAGCCCTTCTGCCACCAGCTTCAGGACTTCACGCTCGCGGTCGGTCAGCCGTTCATAGGGCGTAGCAGCCGTCTTCGTCCGGCCGTTGTCATGATGATTCGTGACAACCTTCTTCAGCGCGCGCGAGCTTAAATACTGACCCCCGCTCAGGACTACATCCATCGCGTGCAACAGGTCGGAGCGTGGCGCGTCTTTGAGAACGTAAGCGGAAGCGCCCGCGCGCAGGCATCGTGAGATTACCTCCTCCTCTTCATACATCGTCAGGATGATGACGCTGGTGCCGGGGTTCTCGCGCAGGATGCGGTGCGTCGCTTCGAGGCCGCCGAGGTCGGGCATGGAGAGGTCGAGCAGGACGAGCCGCGGCGCCAGCCGGCGCGCTTCATGGATCGCTTCGCGGCCGTTGTGCGCTTCGCCGAGGATTGAAATCCAGGGCTGGTCCTTGAGGATCTCCTTGATGCCCTCGCGGAACAGAGTGTGGTCGTCACAGACCAGGACTGTCGTTTGTTCCCTCATCTCCGTCAAAGTCGTTTGCGGGTACACAAACTCTGATTGTAGTACCTTCGTACTGCCCACCGTCATGTACCTGTGTCGATTTGAATTCGACGCTCCCACCGAGGAGTTCGATACGGCTCTTTATCGCACGGAGACCAAAGGAATGAGCACGGCTGCGCATCTTGCGCTCGACGTCGAAACCGCGACCGTCGTCCGTGATCCGCATCTGGATCGTATCTTTTGTTGTTGATAAAAAGATAGTTACGTTCTTCGCGCCGGAATGAGCCGCGACGTTTGACATGGCTCCCTGCAGTACCTTATAGAAGGCTATTTCGTGGCTGGGCGGGAGATCGCCGCGCGCTGCGAGCCTCGAAAAGCCGCGGGCGGTTCTGAGGTGGACCTTGATTCCGGTCCGGCGGGCAAACTGGCGGGTGTAGACCCGGACGGCGGGCAGGAACCCCTGCTCATCCCATACGGCCGGCCCGAGATCGAAGGTCAGCGACCGGACGCCGGCAAGCGCGTGCTTGATCAGCGAGATGGAGTCCTTGACCTTGCGCCGGAGCGCGCCGGTGTTTCCTTTGCGGAGATCGAGCGCGATGGTCTCGGTGTAGAGCTTTAGCACGATCAGGTCATGGCCGATTTCGTCGTGCAGGTCGTGGGCGAGGCGACGCCGTTCCTTTTCGTATGCTTCGGCGAGGCGTGCCGAGAACTGCCGCGCCTGGCGCCGGTAGCGGACGAATTTTTCCTCGAGAGCGGTCTCGGTGGCGCGCACTTCGCGGCTGTAGGGCGTCAGAAGCTCGAATTGCCGCTGGGCGGCCCACCGAAGAAGGGCGGCAATCGCGCGGGGATTCCCCGGTGGAAGCCACTGGACGCCGGCTTCGACATAGCGTGTCAGTGCCGCGGCGACGCATTCGGCGGGAATTCCATCGCGGGCCAGATCGCGACCCTGCGGCTCGGCTGCCGGCTCCGGGGGAAGAAGGTGCAATCGCAGGAGGCGATCAGCGTATCGCGCGCAGCTTTTGTCCCCCTGCAGTGATTTCTTCCAGGCCGCGCGAATCTCGCGGTTGTGCGCCGAGAGAGCGTGTGGCGCGGGCTCTCCAGCCCGCAGAGCCGGCACTCCTGCCGGCGCATTTTTGCGAGCAACGCCACTACTGGCCATTCAGCTTCCCCGTCACGCCGGACGCCAGCCGATCCAGCGTTTCCCCCATATCGAGGCGGGTGTTGAGGAAAGCCTCCGGGTTGTTCTCCCAGAGGAAAGGTTTTTGCACGATTCGATCGCCGAAGCGATCGGCCGTCTGGCGCCCGGCGAGGCGGTCGAGCAGGACGAGATATTCGTAATCCTCCATTCCCTCGCGGATCAGCTTGAGCCGGATGCTCTCAATGGGGATATCGGTCGTGCCGCCGATCTGCGCGGGGCGGCCGGGATAAAACAGCGTGCCATCGCCGTTGCCCCCGAAGAGGCGGAAATTGGTCCACGGATCGCCAGCGGCGGAGTAGGCTTCATCCATGCTGTAGTAGAGTTCGCCGCGCACGCGATACTTCCACGCGACCCACTGCATGACGCGGTTGGCGGGCGCGGGCACGTCAATCATGTAGCTCGGCCAGCCCGCGAAATAAGCGCCGCCCGCGATGTTGCATCCGTGGCTGGCGCAGGACTGGTAGAACCAGAGATCGCGTCCCCGATAGGCGTCGAGGCCGGGAGCCTGCTCGCAAAAGTCGTCGTAGCCCGGCTTCGGTTCCAGACAGTTCACGAGAGGCACCCAGATGCGGACGACATCTGCGAGCTGGCTGCTGAACGGAAGCGTTACGAGCGTGGGGATAGAGGGGTCGGCCGCGGCGGCGAGTCTTCCCCGCGCCAGCACTTTCGGCAAGTCGGCCGCGCGCGGTTCATCCCATAGATAAAGGAAGAGCCGGTCGCTCCATCCCGCCTTGCGAAAGTGCCCGGCCCAGGCTTTCCACCAGGCAGTTTGCTGATCTTCCGTATCGAGCGAAGGCGGCGTGCGCAATTCGACCGAGGTAGTTTGCGCGCCATATAGCGGCTCGCCCGCCGGAATCGCCGTGCCGTCCAGGAATGGGCCGACTTCCGCGTCGTAGGGGGCCCAATCGATCTGCATGTGGCCGTTGGAGTAACGGTATTTGGGAGGAACCTCGCTGCCTCCGTGAATGCTGATGCGATGCAGCAGCGCGGCCTTTGTATAGAGGCGCGTCAGAGCGTAGAGGTCGTCGTCGGTGGTGTAGCGGCCGCGATGCTGTTTGAGCGCTGTGGTTCCATTGAAGCCGAAGGAAGTGCGGAGCGTCGAGGTGGAAGGCAGCTTGAATCCCCAGACGGTGAGAGTGACCGGAACGGAGAACCGCGCGGCGCCTTTCGATAAAACACGGGCCGTGCCCTCATACCGTCCGCGCCGCGCCGAGGGCGGGACGTAGATCTCAATCCAAAGAGCCTGATTGTGTCCGGGCGCGAGATCGAAGGGAAACGCGTTTCTCTTCTCGTGCGCGTAGCGGTCGACGCGGGGAATCAGAGGATCGGGCCACCGGCCGGCGGCGCCGTTGCTCGACGAGGACTTCGCCACGTCGACGCACTGTTCAAAGTAGACCGTGATGTTTTCCTTTGAAATGTCCGCGCCATCGGCGGCATGGAAATCGGAGAACTCGATGTCGAGACCTGTCAGGTCTTTTTCGCCGCCGCGCAGCACGAGCTGAAAGGGCTCAAATTCGTTCCGGCCGGCATGCAGATCGACGCTGGTCCGCGGTGAATCGGGTGGCGGGTCCTGCGGCCGGACTTTCGTCAGCGGATTTGCGATCCACCACGTTAAGGGCCGCGCGGCGGCGGGAGCCGGAGCCGTGGAGAGAAAAAGCGAAATCGCAAGCCAGCGGAAGCACATATGCGGCCGGCTTCTCAGGTTGCGTATTCACGCGCCGCTTCCGGTGCAGCGGCGCGCCGGTTCTTTGTGCGTCCGGCAATCGCGGAAACCAGACCGCTGAGTTCTTCCACCTTCGCATCCCAGGATTCGGACTGCATCGCGCGAGAGGCTTCCGGCGAAGGTCCGCGGCGGCCTTCGAGGAGCAGCTTCTCGATCGCACCGAGAAATTCTTCCCCCGTCGTCGCTGTGCGGATCAGGGCGCCAAGACGCTTGACCTCCGGCAGGGGCGTCGCGACGACCGGCAGCCCCGCAGCAAGATACTCGCGGACTTTCAGCGGATTCGCCGCCAGTGTCAGCTCGTTGACGACGAACGGCAGGATGGCGACGTCGAATACCTTCGCATATCGGGGGAGTGATTTGTAGTCGCGGCGGCCGATGATGTGCACGTTCGGAAGATCGCGCAGCATCGAAACGTCGGTTTGCACTTCGCCGATGAGCAGAAGAGACCATTCCGGTCGCGCCGCCGCGAGATGCCGGACGACGTTGAGATCGACCCAATCGGCGACGAGGCCGAAGAAGCCGATCACCGGATGCTTCAGATCCGCGCATTCCGGCGCCGGGTCCGTTTCCGGCAGGCACGCCTTCGCGAAGTGATCGTAGTCGACGCCGTGAGTCACGAGAAACGTATTCGGATTTTCCTGACGTTTCGATTCGAGCAGCGCTTCGGAGGAAACGATGACGATATCCGCCTTGTCGAGGAGCTTGCGCTCCATTTCGGCGATGCCCGCTTTGTCGGCTCCGGTGAACTTCGAGAATTCGTCGACGCAGTGATAGACGATGAAGCGTTCTCCGAGCGTGCCGGCGACATCGGCGCAGCTTGGCGCGTAGGTCCATGTAATGGGATTTTCGAAGCGGAGTTTGCGGCAGGCGCGGCGAATACTCCAGCGATAGACGCGGCGGTTGATCCACCGCGCGAGCCTGCTGCCATGAAACGGGATGACGATCGGCGTGAAGACGTTGATGTTCGGAGCGACGGGCCGGCATCCCTGCCAAAACTGCCCGAGCTTGCGGAAGATGCGCTTGAGGTCGCGCGTCGAGACGGTCGGGTTGCGGTTGCCGACGCCATTCACCCACAGGATGCGGTTTTTCTTCGCCAGCCGCAGGATGATGTGTTTCTTGCTGAGCGGGTCCGCTTCCCAATCGTTGCTGAAGCAGACAATGTCGTTATTTTCAATAATGCCGCCTTCGATCATGCCGCGCGCCTCCTTTGGGCGCGATTCTCGACAAAGTGCCGGTGCCAGAATTCGAATACGAGAAGAGTCCACATCTCCTGGGAGCGATCGAGACCGCGGCCGTGTTCTTCGACGATCTTCGTGACGGCAGTGCGATCCATATAGCGGTTGCAGGCGGATTCGGCGGGCAGCAGGTTGTCGCGCGCGAAGTCGCGCAGCGGCCCGGCGAGCCAGGATTTGATCGGAACCGGAAAGCCTTTCTTCGGGCGATCGATGATGTCGTTGGGCAGAGTGCCGCGCATTGCGTTGCGGAGGATCGTCTTGCCGCCCTTGCCGCCCAGCTTTGCGGAGAGCGGCAGCGTGGCGGCGTACTCCACGAGCTTGTGATCGAGGAATGGCACCCGCAGCTCGAGGCTGGTTGCCATCGTCATCTTGTCGGCTTTGTTGAGAAGATCGTCGGGCAGCCAGACTTTCGCGTCCGCATAAAGCATTCGGTTGAGCGGTGCGGCGCCTGGCACACGGCTGAAATAGCCGCCGAAGATCGTCTGCAGTTGTTCTTCGGAATGGCGGACGCGATCCATGCCGATGAGGGCGGCTCGCGTCTCAAGAGTGATGCCGCGGCACACGCCACGGTAGCGCCGGTCGAGAGACTGGCCCGACATTCTGATGTAGCGCCGCACGGCTTCAGACGGCGTCACGCGGGCGAGCCACGGCGCCATGCGATCGAGCGCCGGGACGCTTCGGTTCATGCGTTCAAGCGCGAGCATGCGTGGATAGATTCCGTAGCCGGCGAGAATTTCATCCGCGCCTTCGCCGGAAAGAATGACGGTTACATGCTCGCGGGCCAGCTTCGAGATGAAGTAGAGCGGGATACAGCTCGGGTCCGCCATCGGCTCATCGAGATGCCAGACCAGATCGGGGACGAAGTTCTGGAACTCGGCGGCTGTCAACCGGTATTCGTGATGATCTGCGCCGAAGGTTTTCGCGGCCAAACGGGCGTAGTCGAATTCGTTGGCCTCCTCAACCTGCGCCCCGGTGGTGTCATAGCCGACGCTGAACGTCTTGATGCCGGCGCTTCCGACGGCTTTGTGCATCGTCGCAAGGATCGCGCTCGAGTCGAGGCCGCCGCTGAGAAACACGCCAAGCGGAACTTCGGCGACGAGACGCATCCGGACGCTTTCGTCGAGCAGGGCTCTGAAGCGCTCAGGATCCTCGGCCGGGTTGCCTTCGGGATAGGTAACGTCCCAATACTTTTTGATCCGCACGCCCGAGCCGTCGAGCGTCAGAAGGTGCCCCGGCTGCAGACGGAAGATATTCCGGAACATCGTGCGGGGACCGGGGACATAGCGCAGCGACAAATACATGTCGAGAGCTTCGGGATCGACTTCGCGCGGGATGCCGGGGATTTCGAGCAGCGCCTTGATTTCAGACGCGAACGCGAGAAAACGATCGTTCCGGTAGTAGTAGAGCGGCTTGATGCCGAGGCGGTCGCGCGCGAGCAGCAGGCGGCGGCGCGCGCGGTCCCATATCGCAAAGGCGAACATGCCGCGCAGGTGATCGACGCAGTTTTCGCCGTATTGCTCCCACGCGTGCAGGATCGTTTCGGTGTCGGAGCGTGTCGAGAAGACATGTCCGGCGGTGCTCAATTCGACGGCCAGATCGCGATAATTGTAAATCTCGCCGTTGAATACGATGGCGGCCGAGCCGTCTTCGTTGAAGATCGGCTGGTGGCCGCCCGAGAGATCGATGATGCTGAGGCGGCGGAAGCCGAGACCGGCGCGGCCTTCGACAAAGCTGCCCTCATCGTCCGGACCCCGATGGCCGAGCGATGCGGACATGCGCTCGACATCGGCGCTTGAGACCGCATCGCCTTCGTGGAAATTTATGATTCCGCAAATTGCGCACATACGGCGGCGTCCTCCAGAAGATTGATTGCGGTGCCGATCGAGAAGGCTTTCCCGACGATTCCGTCCCTGACGCGAGTCCAGCAAAACCCGCCAGCCGATGCCACGAAGATGTCCTTGTGGGTGGCGCACCGGGAGACGCAGGCGACGGCGCCGGGCGCGTTCACAAAGAGCCGGCGGATACTGGGGCGGTCTGTGCCAGTGGACAGAAACGTCAGAGCCGTTGCGGGCACTTCGCCCGCCGCGCTCGCTCGAAGAGTAATGCTCGGCTCTTTGTCGCCGTAGCCGCGCGAGGTCCACCCTTCGATCGGTGCGGTCTCTCCGAAGAGCAACTCGGTGCGCAGCGAGTGCGAGGCGTAGAGTGCGAGCGCGAATCCGGCGCGCACGTCGTCGAGGCGCGTGCCCCCGTCCTCCTGGTTGAAAGTTGTGATGTGGACGTCGGGCCCGAAGTGATAGTGGAAGTCGAAAGTATGAGAGCCGCTGCCGCGGAAATCGTCGGCAATGACCCAATCCTCGGGCCCGATCCGGATCACGCGGCGGCGATGCGTGACGCCGAGGGACGCGTAGCCATCGTGTTCGCCTTCGAAGTAGCCGTCGCAGTGCCGGCCGCGCGCGGGAATCGTGTTCTTCCAGGCAAACGTTCCGGCGCGTTCGGCCTGATCGCGTTCGTCGACCACGACCGTGTTGTGCGCGCGCGTGGAGCGGAAGTAATTGCGCCACTCCGGCGCACAGTTGTAAACAAACGTGCCTGGATCGGCCAGCAGCTCGCGCCCGCCTTTGGAAAGCAGGATCGAAAGCGAATCGGCGTGTGAATGACCGCCGGTCAGCATGCCGAGTCCGCCGCAGTCGAAGATGAGGTGGCTCGCGTCGTCATTCCATCCGGAACGCTGGATCGCATAGCCCGCCGCGGGATAGAACGCTTCCGTGCGTTGCGGCGTCGCCTTCTTTTCGAAGGCTTCCCGTCCGAGAAACCAGAGCGCTTCTTCCGTGCGTTTGAAGTCATCGCGCCGGAAGTATCCAGCGGCAACGGAGAGCAGACCGGCGGTCGCGTGATAGTTCCGTTCGTGCAGCGCGAGTGCGCGGCCGCCATCATCGTCTCCCAGCAGCGGAAGCGAGCCGTCCGGACGCGCAAGGTGCGTCACGAACCCGGCCATTCCCTCTGCCTTTTCGCGGACGATACTTTCCAGCGGATATTGATTCTGCTCAGCCAGAATCAGCACCTGCAGGAAAAAGTCGAGCGCATAGCAGTGGTAGTAAGACGACAGCTCGGCATCCACGCCATCGCTCAGGATCTGCTTTTCAATTTCTGCTTCCAGCAGCGACGCGCCCTTTTCAAGCCAGGCCGCCGGACGCTTTCTGTCGTTGAAGACGAGACCCCCGATGAACAGCGCCGCCGCCTCGCCGATCAGATGAGTGTTGGGGCTGCTGAATTCCGATGTGTGGTGGAAGACGTGCTCCAGTTGCAGGAAGAGCGAATCGCCGACCGTTACGGCCGCGGCATCGCCGAAGGATTCGGATGGCAACAGGAGAAAGATCGTCCACATCCAGGAGATCGCGCGGATGGCGATTTCAAGACTGGATTGCCAGTTGATGCCCATATCGGGCGGGTTCTGTTCGATCCAGCCGAGCATTTGCGCCACGGCCTCGGCGGCGTAGCGCTCGTCGCCCGTGAGGCTCCAGGCTTTCGCGAGGCGCGGCAGATGCTGATGACGATTCAACTCATGAACGTTTTTGACGTCGCGCCCGGCGTGGTTGAGTTCGGGATTGTATGCGGTCCAGAACAGGCGTTCCCAGATCTGGCCGGTAACGGGATCGCGATGCCAGTCGACCTCACCCCCAGGTCGCAAGAGACGCTCGGCTTCTTCTCCGGCGCGCTCGACCCACGCTGGAAATCTCTCCGCGAACAGCTCGCGGAGATTCTCGCGCGGACCTGCGTAGAAGCGGCCGGCGGCGGTGTTGGTGAGGTATCGCTTGAATTGCGGTCCGGCGCGAAGCTCAGGATCGTTGCGGACGAGGCCAAAGCGTTCGAGCTCTGTGTATCCCTTTTCGCGAATGCGATGCGCGATCTCACGCGGCCGCATCGTGCCGAGCCGGTGGAACTTACGGCGCAGGCCGGCGATTTCAGGCTGCGGCATAATCCATCCCCGAGATCGCTTCTTCGTAGATGTGCAGCAGGCGATCGATATTTGAAGCGCCCGCTGCCGGGCGACCTTCGTTTCCACCAGCCAGCGCGAGTTCGATGCGCGCGGCCAGTTCAGTGGCGTCGCCGGGCTCGAAGAGCATGGCCCCCACGGGACGCGTTCCCACGCGACTGGCGACGACCGGCGTTCCGAGCGAGAGTGCCTCGCGCACAGAGATCGAGTCGCCGTCTTCAAGCGTGGCGCGGACGAAGACGTCGCTCGCCGCCATCACTGCCAGGCAGGCTTCGTGATCGATATCGCCGAGCAACAGCACGTTTTGTTCGAGACCACGCTCGCGAAGCAGTCGCTCGGCTGCAGTTCGATCATCACTGCCGCCCATGACGATGCAGCCGATCGACGTACGGCTTTCGCGCAGCCGCCCGATAGCCTCCACGAGCACCTCGAATCCGTATTCCGGTCGAAAGAACAGAGCCGTTGACAGCAGCGGCCGGCGAGCGCGCATCCAGCTCAGCACGGCCGGATCGAGAGCTGCCTGAGAGCGCTCAATGCCGAGAAAGGCCGGCATTACGTCAATCCGTTCAGCCGGAATTTCGAGCGACACCAGCGCATCGCGGATCGGGGCATTTACACCGATGATCCGCGTGTAGTGCAGGCATGTAAAGCGCACAAGCGCGCATCGTAAAGCCCCAGCAGCCGCAAGCCACACCGGCGCGATGCCGGAATGCAGCGTCAAAATGCAGGCGCCGCCGGCGAGATTCCCCACCATCCCGCAGGCGAGCGCCAGCAGCCAGCTCTTGCGGTTGTGACCGTTTGTGTGAAAGTGGAACGTCCAGCCGCGCAGGGCATAGCGGACGAGCGCCGTCCAAAAACCAATCCACGAGCGCACGCCGGCCGTGTTGACGACTTCGCACGGAATTCCCGCCGCCTTGAGGTCGTGCTCGATGCGCATTATGTGCACGGAGATCCCGCCGTGCGGAGGGGGGCATGGTCCGATCAGCAGGATCTTCATATCCGCCCTGCTTTTTTGCGAAAAATCGCGGCGACAAGCTCCCGATAAAGACTCTCGGTTTCGCGAACGGAGCGCTCCACTGAAAAATACTCTTCGACGCGCCGGCGTCCAGCGTCGCCGAAGCGCCGCGCAAGGTCCGGATTTTCCAGTAATCGCGTCATCGCCGCCGCCAGCGCGGCTGAATCGCGCGGTGGCACGAGAATGCCGGTTTCTTCGTCTGCGATCACTTCAGGATTCCCACCGACGCGCGCCGCGATCGCCGGCACGCCGGCCGCCATCGATTCGAGCAGTGAATTGGAAAGCCCTTCGCTCAGCGATGGCAGCACGGAGAGTGACGCCTCCGCGAGCAGCGCCGGAACGTCGCAGCGAAAGCCGGTGAACACGGTGCGATCGCGCAGGCCCATGCGGTCGGCCTGTTGTTCGAGCTCGCGTTTGTGAGCGCCATCGCCCGCGATCAGGAAGCGGACATCCGGAAAGCGGCGGGCAACGACTGCCGCGGCATCCAGAAAGTAATCGACGCCCTTCATCTGATTCAGACGGCAGAAAACCACCACGACCGGGCAAGCATGCGGCAGACCCAGTTCCGCACGCACTCTCGACGAGTCTGCGGCCGCGCGCGCCTCATCGAAGCGCGAGAGCATGATGCCGTTGCGAATGACGACAATGTTGTTGGGCCTGTATCCCTGCGAGATCAGCCGCTGGCGGATCGCCTCGGCGTTCACCAGAATGCAATCGGCCCAGCGGCACACGGCGCGCTGCAGATTTCTCTGGAGAGGCGTGAGGTCATCGCCCATGTCGCGGATGGAGGCGATTACGATCGGCCTGCGCGCAAGACGCATTGCCGCAACAGCGAATACGTTGGGATAGAAGCCGTAGCTGTGCACGATCTGGACACCGTTCTTCCGAACATAACGGGCCATCCGAATCGCCTGCCAGCCAGTGCGAAGCGCGTAGAGAGGGCCGATATTAAACTGCGGCCGCGCAACCGCGAGATGCTCGAGCTCTCGCGATAGCTCTCCGAAATTTTGCATGCAGGCCAGATGAAGGTCGAATCGCGTCGCATCGATGCGCAGCGCGATATTGGCGACTTGCCGTTCGGTGCCCCCGATCTTGAAATTCGTGACCATCGTGAGCAGACGGATGCGCTCGGCTGGCGCGCACTCCGCCGCAATGGTTTTGACGGGCGCAGTGGGGGTCAGAGTGGCTGCCTTCATGCCGCGGCCGACCTCGCGGCGGCCACCGGGTCGAGAAACGTTCGCGCCCACAATTCGAAGGAGATCAGCGTCCAAAGCTGCAGGTCGAGATTCTGGCCGCGATCGTTGCGCGCGATGAGATCTTCCACATAACGCTCATTGAAGATGCCGCGCCGGCGGCTGCGCTCGCTCAGCACGAGATCGCGGACGTACGGGCCGAGCTTGCCGCGGAACCAGAAGCTCAAAGGCACGGCGAATCCGCGCTTCGGCCGGTCGATGATCCTGTCGGGAAGAATGCCGCGCATCGCCTGCTTGAGGATGTATTTCGTCGTTTGGCCGCGCAGATTCATCCCGGGCGGAATCGTCGCCGCGAATTCGACGAGCTCATGATCGAGCAGCGGCACGCGCGATTCGATCGAGTGCGCCATGCTCATGCGGTCAACCTTAGTGAGGATGTCGAGCGGCAGGTAGCTGTTGATATCGAGACTCTGCAGTTGCGTCAGCCAGTTATTGCTCGCGGAAGCCATCTGCGCGGCTTTCAAGCGCCACGGCTGGTGAGGAGCGAGCAGCTCGAAAACGTCCGGTTGGAAGAGACGCTTCATGTCTTCCAGCCGGAAGAGCGTGCAGGCGTCGAGATAGCGCTCGGCGCCCGAGAGCGAAAAGTGCCGCAGATAATTCCGTCCGCGCATGCCGCCAGGCATCCGGCGGCCGATGGCGCCGAGCAGACGGCGGGCCGGCAGCGGCGCGCGCGCGCGCTCATTTTGTTCGACGACATAGCGGTCGTATCCGGCGAAGAGCTCGTCGCCGCCGTCGCCCGAAAGCACGACCTTCACGTGCTGCGCGGCGAGCCTGGAAACCATGTAAGTGGGGATTGCGGAGGAGTCTCCGAACGGCTCGTCGAGATACCAGGCGAGATTTTCCATCTCATCGAGCGCGTCGGGTCCGAGAGTGAGCTCACGGTGATCGGCGCCAAAACTCTTCGCGACGATTCGCGCGTATTCGAGCTCGTTGTAGCTGGGCTCGCTGAAGCCGATAGAGTAGGTCTTCAGCGGCTCATCGAGCATCGACGCGGCCGTGGCAACCACGGCGCTCGAATCGATTCCCCCGCTGAGAAACGCGCCGAGCGGCACATCGCTGATCATGTGGAGGCGCACGGATTCGTGGAGGATCTCGCGCGTTCTCGCGATGAAATGGTTTTCGTCTTTGCCGTAGTCGGGCTCGAAGCGCAGGTTCCAGTAGCGCTCGGTCGCCGGCGGGCGTCCCGGCGAAATCGTCATCAGGCAGCCGGGTTCGAGCTTGCGAATTCCCGCGATGACGGCCTCTTCGGGAGGCGTCGAAAGGAACGAGAAGAGATGCGAGACAGCGCCCCAGTTAATTTCGCGCTCGATCTCCGGCAACTGAAGAATCGCCTTCAGCTCCGAGGCGAATACGAACCTCCCGCCGCGCTCGACGTAGTAAAGCGGCTTGATGCCGAGGCGGTCGCGCGCCAGAAGGAATTGCTGCTTGCGCGTGTCCCAGAGCGCGAATCCGAACATCCCGCGCAGGTGGCGCACGCAGTCTTTGCCGTGCTCTTCGTAGAGATGGACGATCGCTTCGGTATCGGTGCGCGTCGAAAATACGTGGCCGCGCGCTTCGAGATAACGGCGCAGCTCACGGAAATTGTAGATCTCGCCATTAAGCACAACCTGCACCGTGCCGTCTTCATTCGTCACCGGTTGATGTCCCGAGGCCACGTCGATAATGCTGAGGCGGCGCATGCCAAGGCCGGCCTTCGCGTCGAGGTAGAAGCCTTCGTCGTCGGGTCCGCGATGCGTAATGGCCGTGCACATGTCGCGCAATTCCTGCGCGAGCGGCGGCCTGTCCCCGAGACTGACGATGCCGGCGATTCCGCACATAGTCCGATTCCTCTATTCCCGCCCGAAACTTAACGTGCGCACCAGAGCGCCCGAGCGCGCGCGGAACCATTCCTCGAGCGCGAGTTTTTCACTTGCGCCCATCAACCCGAACGCCCAAACCAATGCGAGATAGACGACCGTGTAGACAGCTCCCATCGCGAGAAGCAGCGCCGCGTTGGGCAGGTGCAGGCGCAACGCAGCCGTCATCATGACCGCGCCGGCCACCCCGGCGGCGGCCAGAATCGAAGCGAGGCTTCGCCACGGCAATACTTCGGTGAAGCCGATCGTGAGCAGCTTCCGCATCCGAATCAAACCGGCGGCCTTGAAAACAAAATTCGCGAGAAGAATCACGAATACGGGCCCGATCAGGTGGAACGTAAGAATCGACCAGCGGATCAGGCCGGCCATAATGATCAGCCGGACGATATTGAATACCAGCAGAAACCGCGTCCGGGCAAAGACGCGCATCACGCCGTCGACCTGAAACGTCGACAGCAGAATCAAAGCCGACCACGCCGCGAAGATCGGAACGCTCGCGATGTACTTTTGCGTGAAGAGCAGAATGATGATCTCGCGCGCGCTCAGGATCGCGAACAGAGCCAGCGGGAAAAATACCAGTGCCAGCTTGCTCGTGGTGTCGTGCCAGATTTCAAGCACGGCCGACGGCCAACCTGATGCAAGCTTCTCCTGCATCGTGACCATCATGACGTCGCACGTTGGGGAGGCCGTCACATCCACGAGAGGAATCGACAGGCAGCCCACGGCGAAGATTGCGAAAGTCGCCGGATCGAACATGCCCGACACCGCATACTGCGGAACGCTCGACTGCAGGATCTCCACGACCACAGCCGCCGCGAAGGGAAGGGCATATCCGAGCTGCTGGCGGAGAAGGGTATAGTCCGGCCGAAACTCGCCGCGAAACTCGCGGTGAAACCAGGTGACTGTCGCAACCGCCCGCGCGAGTGCCACGAAAACCGCGCCTTTCAAAAGCCAGCCGATATCGTGAAAAATCAGGACACTCAGGATAATCGCCGCCGCGCGCGCGAGGTCCGAGAGAGCATAGGTTGCCGACGCCGCCGTAAAGCGCTTGCGCGAAATCATCACGATCTCGAGCGCCGAGGAGAGCATCATCAGGAAGGTATAGAGCCCGATCCAGCCGAGATAGCCCGCGAGCGCCGGGTTGCTTAGCCAGCGAGCGATCTGCGGGCCGAGCAGCGTAAGCGATCCAAGACAGACGGCGCCAGTCGAGCCGAGGAACAGCAGGGAATTCGCCGCGTATCGCCCGGCGTGTTGCGGCGCCTGCGGCAGGAAGTAATACAGGCTTGTCGCCATCCCCACTTGCGCGATCAGATAGACGCTCGTGAAGACCAGAAAGAGCTGCTTATACGTGCCGAACTGCGTGGGATCGAAGATGCGCACGAGGATGACCGGAATAAAGAACGTCGCGGCGAAGGCGAGCGTCCGTCCGCACATCAGGAGCAGCGCCGGCCCCAGCACCGATTCCTTTTTCAGCATGGGGCCGGTTCCGGATTCAGAAGCCGTATCTGCTCCGCGATGTAATCCACCTGCGTGGGCGTCACGCCCTGATGGATCGGCAGCTCGAGCACATGAGCTCTCAGATAGCGCGCGTCGGCGCCGACATGAGGATTGTCCTGAACGTCGTTCCAGAACTCGACGGCTTCGATGCCGCGACTGCGCAGAGCTTCAGCCACTTCACGCTTGCGTGCGACGAGGATCGGGAAGAAGAGCGGGCAAACGCCGGGGCCGAGATCTTCGCGCAGCATTTTCACATGTCCCGCGAGCTTGCTCTGCAGCCGGAAGAAATTTTCGCGGCGGATGCGCCGGATGCGCACATGATCGATTCCGCGAAGCAGCGAGTTGCTGATCTTCGACATCGCAAAATTAACGCTGCCGATATCCCATCCGATATCGCCGACGGGGACCTGGCGCACACTCGCGGCGCGCAGTTTTCGTCCGACGCCCTGCTTGAGAGTGAAAAGCATCCTCCCCGCCCATTCGCAGCGGGAGCGCAGCGTTTCGAGCGCGAGCTCCGCGGTGCGGCCCGCCGCCGAAATGCGCGGGCACTCTTCGAGCTCGAGCCCTTCCAATTGGGGAAGCGCCCCGCGGTTCTGCACCAGCACCCCCCCGTTCGGCAGCGCCAGCGTCTTATACAGGCAGAAGACGGAATAATCCCCGAAAGCGCCGAGCGGCTTGCCCTCCGTCTCGCTGAAGAGCGCGAGCGCGCAGTCTTCAACGAGCAGGCTGCCGTGCCGCGCACACACGGCCTGAAACTCCCGCATCGGCTGCGGCCACCCGAGATAGTGGATGGCGTAGATGACACGTGGACGACACTCGGCCAGACGCGTGAGCGCCTCCAGGTCCGGCTCGAGATTGCGGCGGATCGGATAAAAGACGATCGACGCACCGGCGGCCCGAATGGCAGCGACCTCATTGCCGCTGTAATAGTCCGGCACGAGCACCGTTTCGCCGGGCTGGAAGCGCAGCGCGCGAAACAATTGATAGATTCCGCTGCGCGCCACGACGAATGACCTTCGCCTGGGCTCGCTGAATGGATAAGGAACGGCCCGCGCTCCGGCCCGCTCACCGCGAGCGGGCATGAAGTCCCGCAACGTCAGACCAGGCCAGGGCGAAACGTACATGTATTCCTCCGGGACGCGCGCCTTATTGCGAGACCGCAAGCGTGGCGGTGTTGCTTAAAACACCGCCGATCGAGAGCTGAATGGTTTGATTGGCGGCGCCCACAAACGCCGGCATCTGAAAGTTGACCTGGTAGAGTCCCACGAACGTGGGCGCGAGTCCGGAGAACGAAGGTGTCAACGAGGCGTTGCCGAGCTTCACCACCGGTGTCGTCGTTGTCTGCGGCAGCGGCGGCGTGCTCGGACCGGGCGATCCCGACGCCACCGGACTCGTCAGCGGACCAAGACCGGTGCAATAGATCGACAGAAACTCGCCAGAACGCGCCGGTGCCGCGGCGGAAACGACCGTTCCGTTGCTGTGAATAATGGCTCCGATGTTGTTCGGCTGATCGACGATGAAAATGCCCGGCGAGACGTTCCCCACCGAAACCGGCTGACTGGTGCTGACGCTGCCGCCGCGTGTCACCTGGACCACCGCGGTCCCGGGCGCGATATCGAACGGGACCTGTGCGTTGACCTGTCCTGAGGAAGCGTAAAACAGCGGCGCGGGTTCGGCGTTGAAGGTCACACTCGTCTGGCCGAGAGTTTTCGGCAGCGGTGTCAGGGTGGCCTGCGCGCTCGCGTTGCTGAGGTTGGATCCGAAAATAGCAACGATCGCGCCGGGTGCGATGGAAACGCCATTGGCAAAGCTGGCGGCGTTCACTACGCCATTGGCCGAAACGGTGGGCGGCGTCGCGGGATACGAGATCAGGCGGATGCGGTTGTTCACGCGATCCGCAATGTAAACGTTGTTGCCGTTCGTCGTAAGCGCCCAGGGGAAGTCGAGCAGGGCCTGCGCGGCGGGGCCGTTGTCTCCCGAGAACCCGTTCGTGGCGCCGCCCGCGACAGTGGTGATGGTGCCGGTCGAATCCACTTTGCGGACGCGATTGTTGCCGGCGTCCGCGATATACATGTTCCCGGCGGCGTCGAATGCGATGCCCGACGGCACGTTCAGAGACGCACTGGTCGCAAGGCCGCCATCACCGGAAAAACCGCCTTGGCCGTTGCCCGCCACGGTTGAGATAATTCCGCCGGGAGTGATCCTGCGGATGCGATTGTTATCGCCGTCGGCCACATAGACGTTGTTGGCGGCGTCCACCGCGACGGCGATAGGAAATCCAAGCGAAGCGGAAGTCGCGAGGCCGCCATCGCCCGAGAAAGCGTCCACGCCATTTCCCGCGATGGTCGAGATTATGCCGTTCGTATCGATCTTGCGGATACGCTGATTCGTGCTGTCGGCGATGTAGAGATTCCCCAGGCCGTCGAACGCCAGGCCGACGGGGCGGCCGAGGCCGGCGGAAGTGGCCGCGGCGCCGTCACCCGAAAACGCTTCGACACCGATGCCGGCCGCGGAAGTCACGATGCCCGCCGGCGTGATCCTGCGAACCCGGCGATTGCTCGCATCCGCGACGTAAAGATTGCCCGAGTTATCCAGCACCACGCTCTGCACGTCGCTGAAAGCGGCCGATAACGCTGATCCGCCGTCTCCGGATTCGGCGTTGGTTCCGTTGCCTGCCACGGTCGTGATGGTTCCGGTCGCGCTGACGCGGCGAACGCGCCAGTTATCCGAATCGGCGATATAGAGATTTCCGGCGCCATCGAGCGCAATCCCGCGCGGGTGGTTCAGCGATGCCCCGGTGGCGCCGAAGCCATCGCCTGAGAAGGCGGCATTGCCATTACCAGCAATGGTGGAGATCGTTTGCGCCTTTCCGGGCGATGTTGCCGCCGCTACGCACATCACGAGAACCAGCCACCGCATGCGGCTGTCAATCGAACTCTTCTTCATCGCCACGACCCCTTTTGCTTCACGCTGTCCGCGTGGTTTACGCTGTCCGCGTGTGCCGTCCGCACACGTTGTTGATGATTCTTTTCAAATGCCAGGCCTGATCTTCTTTGCTCACGAATCCGTCGGCGCCTGCTTCGAGGCACCGCTGCCGCAGGATCTCGTCGTCGTTCATCGACAGAATTACGACGCTCACTTCCGGGTCGACGGCCTTCATGCGACGTGTGGATTCCGAGCCGCTCGCATCCGGCGTGGTGGCGTCGAGAAGCACGACATCGGGGTGGAGACGCTCCACCATCAGGATCGCCTCACCCGCGGTGCAGGCCTCAGCCACAACGTCCATCGGAATCCCTTCGCCCAGCAACGCTCTGATTCCTTCGCGAAACAACGTGTAGCGATTGCAGATCAAAACCCTGATCGGACCCTGCGAAGACATTCACCCAACCTCTGTGTCATTCCCGACCACCGCCCTGAAGCACTTGCAATTCCACTTGTCAAATCCATTGGAGAATGCGCCGTAAACAATCACGCCGCACATCGCCACATCAATCAGAAACCTTGTGCGCCAGTGATGTGTGCGCCCCATCTCGTACGCCACGGAACAGTTCAGCCACAGTGTTCGCAGCGAACGAAACGAGCACCTGGCCGTTTCGACAAATGGAAGAATTTGCCCACTCTGCAAAGTTTGCTCCGCTGGGGTGTGTAGTACGCTGAGGCACAAAATAGGCCTTTTTAGCCCCAAATTCGTGGTTCTGCAACGATTTGGTGTCAGTTTCAGATTCGGGTTCATACGCCAGCACACATGACACGCGGCTGGACCTGCGAAGTCGGCTGCCTGACGATAAATCGTGCCGCGGGTGCTCAGCCGCACAGCCATGTTGTTCGGATGATCTGAGCTGTTCGCGCACGATGTCCGCAAATTCACGAAAATGTTTTGGCGCGATGCTCAAAGCCGGCAGGTTGGCGTGGAACCTGCTGAGGCGTGCCTCGTGCGATTGCATGCTTCGCTATCGCACATGTCCCGGGGGGCTTCCAATGTTTACGACGCTTCGAGATTGCACAGGTGCGCTCGGCGTCCCGGTTTCGTCAGGCGCTTTCGTCTCGCTGCGGACAGCCCTGCTCTATCCCGACGAGAACTATTCATCGACCCTTGCGCACGTGTGGGCGGACCGACCACTCAATGCGATCCGCACATATAGAACGCAGGGCCTGACAACCCTCTTTTCGGATTCGAAGGCGGCGCAAAGCGGAGAGATGCGGGGCCTTGCCTTCGCGAAGGCGCGCATCAGGGGCACGGTCGACGCATGCTTCGCTTTCGATCAGCGGCGGTCGGCGGCCGATGACAACGTTGGCCGCGCGAATGAAACCTGTCCCTTCGTCATAACCTCAATGGAAACTGGATCGTGCATCCGGGTGCACGCCTTGGCGCCGTTTGAGAAGCATGCGCAAGCCGAATGGCTGCGCCAAACGGCTCTGTTCTTTCTGACCGCTCGAATCCGTTCCTCGCTCGACGGAGTGCAGGCGCCGCGTGCCACGGCTGCCGTTGCGACGCGATTGAACCGCGCGCGGCGTTGCGCACCGAGCCGCGCATGAAGTCGGTACGTCTTCAATTCGCTCGTAGGATCTCGATGATTTGCCCGGCCGGCACACTCGAAAAATTTTCTCGGAAAGAGTGCGTCTCAATGCGCGCTTTGAGCCGCGCAAAATCGAGGCGTTTCGCTGTCGATGTCCATTTGAACGGTATTCGAAATGCTAAACACAGTGCCGTGTCGCCAGACCCAGTGCTGCATGACACAACCCAGGGGAGTGAGGGAAGAGCAATGAAACGATGCGCAATTTCAGGTCGACCGGCAATGCTGGCGGGAGTGCTGGCAACAATATTCGCAACAACGTTGGGAACCCAGGCATTCGTCTTTTCCGCGCGGGCGGCGGATCTGCCGCGCGTGAACGCTCCGGCGGCGGCCGCGCCCGCCGACTTCCGTCTGGGTCCGGAAGACGTGATCGAAGTCTTCGTCTGGAAGGAACCGGATCTCTCGACCACGGTTGTTGTGCGCCCCGACGGAAAGATCTCGCTGCCTCTCGCCAACGAGCTTGACGCCAGCGGGAAAACGGCGGCGGAACTTCAGAACGAGATCACGCAGAAGTTGCAGCGCTACCTGAACGAGCCCGTCGTGAATGTGATGGTGAAGCAGATCAACAGCCTCAGGATTTCTGTGCTGGGTGAGGTTCGCAAGCCTGATGTCTACAAGATCAAGAACCGCGTGACGGTGCTTGATGCTATTGCCATGGCGGGCGGCTTCACCGACCTGGCGCGCCCCAACCGCGTCGTCGTGCTTCGTCCCAATGGCGCCACCGAGCAGCGCATCACGATCAACCTCAAGCAGACCGTCGCCAGTCAGAACGAGGCGCCTTTCTATCTGCAGCCGCACGACACCGTCTTCGTCGAAGGCCGTTAGAGACTCCGATGAAGCGTGCGATGTCCAACATCAAGTTCAGCCATGCCGGCCTGGCCGCGATCTTCCTCTTTGCCGGGTCGCCGGGCGTTGCCCAGGAACATCCGCAGGGCTTCTTCCTGACTTCACCGCTCGAGATCAGCTCGGGCTACGACAGCAAATTCATCACCGGTCCGGCGCAGATTACGGACTCCGTCTCGATCGTCACCGGCCCCACGATGTCGTGGATGGGGACCACGCATCGGACAGACTACTCCATTGCATACACGCCGGAAGTCGAACTCTTCGCGCACAACCCCGACCTTAATTCATGGAACCAATCCGCCACGATGCGCATGACGCACCGGATCAACGCGCGCTGGAGCCTGAACTTCGGCGACTCTTATCTCGACACGACGGATTCGAATCGCGCGCTGGTAAACAGCCTCCTGCTGCTGCCGCGCGGGCGCTACCGCGAAAACACGTTCTACGGCGAGCTCGGCTACCGGCTCGACCACGCGACGCGCATCAAGTTTCGCTTCGACAACACAGCCGACACGGCCGCTCTGCCAGGCTCGTTCGAGGGCAGGCTTGACTATGTCACCGTCGCCGGCACGGCAACGGTAGACCGCACGCTGACGCCTTCGCAGACGCTCTCCGGCAGTTATTCGTTTATCCATGCGATGCCGCTGCACCCGTCGGTCGCCGGCAGCCCGTCGGATGTTCACCTTCTCAGCGCCACATATACCTATGAAGTGAACAGAGGCCTTTTGCTGCGCGCGTCCGGAGGCTTTGTGGAAGGCGCCGAGCCGGCCGCCACGGGCGCATTTGAAGTGGAGAAGGCGTTTTCAGGACTCTGGACCGCCGCCGGTTTCCAACGCTACGTCGGCTTTTTCGGCGGCCTGCTGCCCGTCAGCGACACGCCCGACGTGGTGCAGTTCGCAAATGCACTGGCGCCCAACTCGGTCTACGAAGTCGTCTCGCTGCGCGGCTGGGGGCAGCTCACGAAGCGGCTGGGGATGGAAGCCGCCGGGCAAAAAGCCATCAACGGGATCAATGCCGAAGGCATCGGCGTCAGAAGCCTGATCGGCCGGCTCCGTTTGACTTACAGATTGACCGGCCGCTACGCCCTGTTCACCGAGCTCGGCCACTACGGCCAGAACTTCAATCAGTTTTCAGGAAATCGTCTTTCCGAGAACCGCTTCTTCGCAGGCATTCAGATTACGCTGTCTCGTCCGCCGGAGCGGGAAAACCTGCGCGGCAGACACGGAAAGACGCCACAGGATTCAAGGCGGGATATCCTGCCGCCGCCGGAGGAGCCTCTGGCCGGTGACGATAATCCCGAGCTGGAGAACTAAGCGAAATGACGAACACTACGGGCGGGAAGAGCTTCACTCCCTTCACGCTGATCAGAGCATTGAAGCGCCGCTGGCTTTGGCTCGCGCTGCCAGTCGCGTTGCTCGTGCCCGCGGCGGCACTCTACACCTCGCATATGCCGCGGCGTTTTCGGGCCCGCACACTGGTGGGAGAAGCAACGGGACAAACCCACCTGCGCTTCGGCGACCGGAATGACGCGGCTGCCGCGACAAATGCGCAGGACGAGCTTCGGACCGTGCGCGAGGTTCTTCTGTCGCAGCCGGTGCTCGAATCGAT